>JAQVBP010000047.1 GCA_028690255.1 Methanosarcinaceae archaeon | reverse complement strand
AGGGTAGCATCCTCAGAACTCGTGAAATACGCGCCGCCGCCTAAATCAATTTCCGCCGTGTTGTTCTCAAAGGTCGTGTCCGTCAGGGTAGCATCCTCAGAACCCGCGAAATGCGCGCCGCCGCCATTATAAGCCGTGTTGTTAACAAAGGTCGTGTCCGTCAGGGTAGCATTGGCAGAATCATAGAAAGACGCGCCGCCGCCGCCAGATTCTGCAGTGTTGTTCTCAAAGGTCGTGTCCGTCAGGGTAGCATTGGCAGAAGAAGTGAAAGACGCGCCGCCGCCAGAATTTGAAACCGTGTTGTTCTCAAAGGTCGTGTCCGTCAGGGTAGCATTGGCAGAATCATAGAAAGACGCGCCGCCGCCGCCAGATTCTGCAGTGTTGTTCTCAAAGGTCGTGTCCGTCAGGGTAGCATTGGCAGAATCATAGAAAGACGCGCCGCCGCCATAATTTGAAACCGTGTTGTTCTCAAAGGTCGTGTTCGTCAGGGTGGCATTGGCAGAAGAAGTGAAAGACACGCCGCCGCCATAATAAGCCATGTTGTTCTCAAAGGTCGTGTCCGTCAGGGTAGCATTGGCAGAAGAAGTGAAAGACACGCCGCCACCGCCTCCATAAGAAGCCGTGTTGTTAACAAAGGTCGTGTTTGTCAGGGTGGCATTGGAAGAAGAACGGAAATGCGCGCCGCCGCCATCCGCAGAAGCAGTGTTGTTAACAAAGGTCGTGTCAGTAACCCTGCTGTTGTCGAAGTACTGCAGATAGATCGCACCACCATTCTTGTAAAGACCAGTCACCGTATTTCCTGTAAAAACACAGTCGGTGACGTTGAAGCCCTGAAGATGAGCGGAATAACTTCCGCTGGCTTTGACCCCGGCACCGTTGCCTGCAAGGCTGTTCCCTGAGATGTTGAGGCCCTGCAGGGTTACGTTGCTGGCTGTAACAGTGATCGCAGGTGCAGTGTGCGAGCTGTTGGTTATGAGCGGACGGGAGGGCGAACCTTCCCAGCGCGTGATCAGGACGTTTGGTTGGGAGATGGTTATCCCGCCTTCATAGCTGTGTCCTTCCGTGCCCCAGATGCGGATTGTGTCACCCGCATTGATGTTGGAGATGTTGAAGAGGCTGGTGTAGTTGCCGTCTCCCCCTAAGCTGGAAACATTCCAGACCTATGCGGCCGCCGGAGACGAGGCGAGTGTGAGCGCCAGCAGGAGCATACCGGCGGAGAGGATGAAAGTTTTTTTGTTAATTCTGCTCGAATACAGTCGAGATAATATCGGATTTTTCATGGGAATGCCTCTTGAAAAAATTATATCATTTGGGTAAATGATTAAATGATTATAAGTTGAATTTAAACATCACTTACTGATATATATAAGAGGGTATATAATAATGAAACCCTTAAAACCTTAGTTCCCAAATTTTAAGCGCATATATAGGCATTTATTACTTAACATATGATCTCAATTGATGACGATTTTGAGAGCACGTCCAAAAAAACACGGTGCTTATATTTTAAGCACATAATTCAATAGCGGAAGACCTTTATTCAAGCCAGTATTCCGGGGGAAGTTTTTTGCAAGTTGGGAGGCCATGGGGCAATTTATAAAAACAAGGTAATATTAAGGGGTAATATGCCTGCATGCATTTCTCTTTAGAATTCATCAGGCCTGATATTCATGAGGAGGAAATGAATGAAAATCGGTATACTGTCTCAGGAGCCTGAGACCTATTCTACCCGGCGGCTGCTTGAGGCCGGAGCTGAAAAGGGCCATGAAATGCAGGTAATCGACACCCTGCGCTGCTATATGAATATCACCTCCTCAAAGCCAAGGATTCACTACATGGGCCAACCCCTTTCCGGCTATGATGCCGTAATCCCGAGAATCGGGGCTTCCATAACCTTTTACGGGTCCGCGGTAGTGAGGCAGTTTGAGATGATGGGGGTCTTCCCGGTCAACGGGTCACTTGCAATCACGCGTTCCAGAGATAAACTGAGGGCCCTGCAACTGCTCTCGAAAAAAGGAGTAGGGCTTCCTATCACCGGCTATGCCCGCTCTCCGGACGATATCGCGGACGTGATTAAAATGGTAGGCGGGGCGCCCCTTGTGATCAAGTTGCTGGAAGGGACCCAGGGGATAGGCGTGGTCCTGGCGGAGACCAGAAACGAGGCAGAAAGCGTGATAGAAGCCTTCCTGGGCCTGAACGTGAACATCATGGTCCAGGAATATATAAAGGAATCCGGGGGAGAAGATATCCGTTGTTTTGTTGTTGGAAATCGGGTCGTTGCGGCGATCAAACGCAAGGCGAAGGAAGGGGAGTTTCGCTCGAACCTGCACAGGGGAGGGAAGGCTACTCCTGAAAAAATCACCCCTGAAGAACGCAGGATGGCCGTAAAGGCGGCCAGGATCATGGGGCTCTGTGTTGCAGGGGTAGACATCCTGCGTTCCGATCGGGGGCCCCTTGTGATGGAGGTGAACTCCTCGCCAGGGCTCGAAGGGGTTGAAACGACAACAGGAAAGGACATTGCCAGCACGATCATTGAATTCATCGAAAAAAACGCAAAATCCGGTAAGTGCATAAGGGGAAATGCATGAAGTCGGGAAAAAAGCAAACCAGGGCCATGCCGCTGAAGATTGCCGGAATCGAGATAAGGCCCGGAGAGCGAAAGTGCATCGAACTGCCTGCCGCAAGCCTCTATACCCAGACGCCCATGAACCTTCCCGTCCATGTGATCCGGGGAAAGCTCAGGAGTGATCCTTCCCTTCCTTCCCCCTGCCTTTTCATCACGGCCGCAATCCACGGAGACGAGCTTAACGGCGTGGAGATTATCAGGCGCCTGCTCGTATCTTCCCGCCTGAAACACCTGCACGGAACCCTGATCGTGGTCCCGGTCGTAAATGTCTACGGGTTTATCTCGCTTTCCCGCTACCTCCCTGACCGGAGGGACTTAAACCGCTCTTTTCCGGGCAGCCAGCGGGGTTCTCTTGCTTCCCGTCTTGCGAACCTGCTCATGAAGGAGATCATAAGCAAGTGCGAGTACGGAATCGACCTCCATACCGGGGCCATACACCGTCCCAACCTCCCTCAGATCCGGGTGAACCTGGACACGAAAGGAGCCGAGACCCTTGCAAAGGCTTTCAACGTTCCTGTTATTCTGGACTCCAAACTTCGGGACGGCTCCCTCCGGGAAGCTGCAAGCGAACTGGGAATTCCCATCCTGGTCTTCGAAGGGGGGGAGGCCCTGCGCCTGGATGAGCTTTCGGTAAGAGTAGGGGTCAGGGGGATCCTGAGAGTCATGGAGAACATCGGGATGCTGCACACCTCTCCTTCCAAAAGGATAAAGAGCATCGTGCCGCTTATAGCTCGCTCCAGCCACTGGGTCCGGGCCCCGAAAAGCGGCATCATTCACCCCTCAAAAGCCCTCGGGGACAGGGTCCGGGAAGGGGAACGCCTGGGTTTCATAGTCGATCCGTTCGGAAGTCCGGATACGGATGCGAGAGGGACTCACAGGGAAGATCCAATTGTTGCCGAAAGGGACGGTATTATCATCGGGAGAAACAACCTCCCCCTGGTAAATGAGGGAGACGCCCTTTTTCACATCGCCTGCTATGAGGAAGTCGAGGTCGTGGAGTCCCAGCTTGAAGAACTTCAGGAGCTGGAACTGCGCCCACCTGACCTAATTTTAAGGCCTGATAAGCCTGATTCCGGACTTTTTTGATCCCGTCAAAGGCTGTTTTTAATTAGTACTGACAAACGATTATTAGTCTGTTTGAGTGAGCGCAGCGGCGAAACGGGGACCCCCCTCCGTGCTGTTGCGATTATTAGTCTGCTTGAGTGAGCGTAGCGAGCGAAACGGACCCCGTGCTGTTGCGATTACATCGCAACTCCCAGGAAATCTTCGATTTCCTGTGATCCCGAAGCGGAACTCGGGAAGTGCAACTCGGGAAGTGCAACTCGGGAAGTGCAACTCGGGAAGTGCAACTCGGGAAAGCAAGCTCTAAATACCAGAACGGGTTTGTAAATAAGAATTTGATTTACTTATAATAGGAATGGATAATGAAAGGCTGGATTTTATACAAGGACTCGGCTTCCGGACTGCGGCCCGAAGCTTATGAGATGCATCGCTTTGTCGAAGCGGCGAAAGAGAAGGGCATTGAGATCAGGGTTGTCAAGCCCGAGCAGTTCGACCTGATTGTGACAAGGGACGACCGGAAAAGCATTTTACTTGACGGGGAGGTCGTCGCCCTCCCGGACTTTCTCCTCCCCAGGATGGGGGCGGGCACGACATATTTCGCCCTTGCAGTCATCCGCCATATGGAACGCCTGGGGGTTCACGTCGTCAACTCCTCCCAGAGTATCGAGACCGTAAAGGACAAACTCTATTCTCAGCAGATCCTGGCCGAGCGAAATGTCCCCTTCCCGAAGACCATGCTCGCCAAGTATCAGGTTGACGTGAACCTTGTGGAAAAGCAGCTCGGTTTTCCGGTTATACTGAAGACCCTTTCCGGTTCCCAGGGCAGCGGGGTCTTCCTCTCGGAGACCGCTTCCAGTTTCCGCGACCTTCTGGAACTGATCCAGGCCACAAAGAGCAATGTTAACATAATCCTCCAGGAATTCATTGAATCCAGCCGGGGCCGGGACCTCCGTGTCCTGATTATCGGCGGTCGGGCTGTCGCCTGTATGGAGCGGATCTCGACGGATGAGAGCTTCAAGGCCAATTTCTCCCGCGGGGGGGAAGTTCACAAGTTTGAGATGACCCCTGAAATCGAGTGGCTGGCAACCGAGACGGCCCAGATCTTCGGGCTGGATATAGCCGGTATCGACCTGCTTTTTGACGGAGAGCATTTCAAGGTCTGTGAGGCGAATTCCTCCCCGGGTTTTGAAGGAATAGAAAAGTGCTGCGAAGAGGATATTGCGGGTCTGATTTATGATTTTATTAAGGTCAGGCTCGGAAAGTTTGATTAAGGAATGGTTAAAATATAAATTCTGATTTTATTTAAGAAATTGCTTTATACTCATACAGATTGTGTTTTTGTTGATGGAGACGTTTGGGTGTGTTGTGCATTCAAACAACGGAAAGTCCCAGAAAAACACAGAACAAAAACGGCAGGAAGACGGCAATCACGTTTTCCGGCGTTTTGTCCACACGGGTTTTTAACTGGTTATTTAAAGTCCTGGCAGATTACTTTTTTAGATCCGCCCGAAACTCTTTCCAGAACTTCCTGCCTTCTTCACAGCGCCGGTTCACACAGGATTCCACAGCATCTTTTTCCTGCTCCTTCATCCTGAACAGCTTCCAGCCGCAGCTCTCGCAGGTCCGGTCAAGAAGGGTCAACCTCCCGGCCTTCGGGACGGAATGTGTGTACCCGCAGCGCTTCGTGCAACCCAGAAAACGTTTGTCCTTAAGGTTGATCAGAAACATACTCCCCTCACAGCTCGGACAGGGGCCCACGATTTCCGGGGGATAGCACTCCTTTTCAAGCTCGCAGGCAAAACAGGGCCCGATCCCGACAGTCCAGTGGTACTTATTTCCCACCTTCAAAACCGCAGCCCCGTCTTTCTTACAGGCCTTCGAACGCAGGACCGAAAGGGTCCCGGTCTTCGGGAGGGGGTAGGAGTTTGTGCACTCCGGGTACCAGGTGCAGCCCACGAACCTGCCCTTTTCGGTCTGGACTATCCTGAGCACGTGTCCGCATTCGGGACAGGTCCCGATATAGTTTTTCTTATCTTCCATTGCGGCTTCGTCCCGAATCGTTCCGGCAATGCTTGAAATAAGCTCTTTTTTACCTGTTTCAAGCTGGGAATACATCTCCCGGATGAGGGCCGTTCCCTCCTCAAGGGCCGCCTCAAACTCTTTTTTACCGTCCTCCACCTGCTGGACCAGAGCCTCGACCTTTGCCCGGACCTCGGGCCTGACCAGGATGGGCACGGACCGGGAAAGCCCGTCCATCAGGGTAAAGCCCGTATCCAGAATGGAAACGGACTTGCCCTTTGTCTCGAAATAACCGCGTTTTTTGTTCGTTTCTATGTGAGCGGGAGCCGTTGCCTTCGTCCCTATTCCGTGTTTATCCATGAGAGTCAGAAGCTCGGCTTCCGTAAGCTTTTTCGGAGGGCTTGTCTTTGATTTCGTGTTCCTGATTTTCTTCACGTCAACTTCCTGCCCTTCTTCCACATAGGGCAGGAGTTTTTCCGTTTTGTTCTCGAAGGGGTATACCTCAAGCCACCCCTCCTCTTTTTGGACCGAACCCGCACTGTTGAAGGGCTCTTCCTTTATGAGGAGCTGCAGGTGAGTTTTTTCAAAAACAGCATCTGGCATCAGGTTTGCCAGGAAGTGCCTGGCGATCAGGTCGTAGACCTCGGAAGCTTTAGGGATTCCCACGGCGGAGCTTATTTCAGCCCCTGATGCGGCCCGGATCGGGTGGATAGGGGGGTGGTCGTGCCCGTCTTTGGTCCCGTTTTTCGGTTTGACCGGTTTTGAGAGGATCTTTTCTGCAAAGGGCCTGTACTCCTTTTGCCCGGAAAAACCTTTAAGAATAGACTTAAAGTCGAAACCGTCCTCGTATTTATTCGTCTCGGTCCTGGGGTAACTCGTAAATCCCGCAAGGTAGAGCTGTTCCGCAATTTCCAGGGCTGCCTCCGGACTGACTCCCAGGAATTTGGAGGCCCGCTTCAGAAACTCGGTGGTGTTTAAGGGGTTCGGGGGACTGGTCTTTACGGCTTTCACCGTCTTTTTGGCCACAAGTCCTTTTTCTGCTCCTTTCACTTTCCTGAAGATTTCCTCGGCTTTTTCCTTTTCCCGGATGTTTCCCGCCCGGTGAGTGCCTTCAAACTCCGCTTTTCCGGCCGTTTCGGCAGTTTTGGCGGTTCCGGGAGCAAAGAGGGCTGTAATTTTCCAGAAATCCTTTTCCTGGAAGTCCCGGATCATCTTTTCCCGCTCGTAGACGAAACCGCAGGTCGGGGTCTGGCAGGGCCCGATGGAAAGCACTCCCTTTGTCTGGGCCCGCTCCCGGACGGCCAGGGTCACGAAGCGAGTAAAAGCGGCTCCCATCTTCAGGTCCAGGATCTGTCGGGCTTCTGCGGCCATGGCCATGTTATAATCAGGGTCCAGCAGGTTTTCAAAGGCTTTCCTGACTTCTGCCGGGGAAAGGGAGGAAAAACGGGCTCTGTAAACGGGAACGTTTACAATCTCCTCGGCCAGGGTCTTTGCCTCAAAGCCTATGTTTTCCCCTTCCCGGTCGTAGTCACAGGCAAGGATGATCCGGTCCGCCCGTTTGGAAAGCGCCTTTACGGCGGCTGCGTATTCCTCTCTTGTCACCTGTTTTTCGGGGTAGACCTCAAGGAGTAAAGCGGGATCGACCTCCCGCCATTTGTTGTACTCGGCAGGAAAATCGTAGTTCATGATGTGCCCGGAAAGTCCCATAACGACCCATTCTTCCCCTTTCCACCGAAACTCGTACGCAGGCAGCCCGTGCACTGAAAGCTTTTCGACCTGTCCCTCCCCCAGGATCATCGAGATCTGGGCTGCGGCCTTGTTTTTTTCTGCGAATGCGACAACTGTCATGCTGGATACCCCGAAATTTTCGATTGTAAATAAAGACCTGCACTGCCTATAAAAGAGTTCCCCGAAAGGGGAATAAGTTCTTTTATCCGCATATCCGGCTCATTTAGAGCCGGACATTATTTATATATATCATTGTTAATGATCATCGGAAGGGGCTGAATCAACGTAAAAAACTATATATCTGCATATTGTTCTACTCTGCAAACCAGACAGCACAACTTAATCACTAATCACTAATCACTAATCATTAATTATTAATGACCAAGTTTACCTTTATCATCACTTCAATATTATAACCCTATAACCCTTATCCACATTATTTCACGGAGTTACAATGACACTGATGGAAGACGCAAAAAAGGGAATTATCACCCCCGTAATCCAGGCCGTAGCAGAAGCTGAGGGCATCGCCCCCGAAACCCTTTGTTCCTGCGTGGCAAAGGGCCTGGTCGCCATCCCCCGGAATCTCAGGCGAGAGACAAGGCCTGTCGGGATCGGGAAGTACATGAGCACCAAGATCAACGCCAACATAGGTACCTCCAGGGATTACATTGACATCGAGTCTGAGGTCGAAAAGGCAGTTATTGCCCAGAACTACGGGGCCAGTGCGGTAATGGATCTCTCGACAGGCGGGGACCTGGACGCCATCCGCAAAAGGATACTCGAAGCCGTCGAGATCCCGGTCGGGACGGTTCCGATCTACCAGGCCGCAGCCTCCCGGAAGGCTGTTGTGGAAATGACCTCGGACGACATGTTCAACGCTGTCCGGAAACACGCCGAACAGGGCGTGGACTTCGTGACCGTTCATGCGGGAGTAAACCGGAACAGCCTCGAACGCCTCAGGCAGAGCGACCGGATCATGCACGTGGTAAGCCGGGGCGGGTCCTTTACCCTGGCCTGGATGCTCCACAACGGGGAAGACAACCCCTTCTATGCCGAGTTCGATTACCTCATGGAAATCGCAAAGGAATACGACATGACCATCAGTCTCGGGGACAGTATGCGTCCGGGCTGCCTGCACGATGCCTCGGACCGTCCGAAGTTCATGGAGTTCATCACCCTGGGCGAACTCGTAAAACGCTGCCGTGCGGCCGATGTTCAGACCTTCGTGGAAGGCCCGGGGCACGTCCCCCTGGATGAGATCGAACTGAGTGTCCGGGGTATGAAAGAGCTCTGTGACGGGGCCCCTCTCTACCTCCTCGGCCCCCTTGTTACGGACATTGCTCCTGGCTTTGACCACATCACAGGGGCCATAGGGGGCGCGGTTGCCGGGATGTACGGAACGGATTTCCTCTGTATGGTGACTCCCTCGGAACACCTGGCCCTCCCCACGAAAGAAGACATAAAGGAAGGGCTTCTGGTTACGAAAATCGCGGCCCACACAATCGACCTGGTAAAAGAAGGTCCGCGCGAAAAGGCCCGGGAACATGACCGGGAAATGGCCTGTGCCCGCAGGGACCTGGACTGGGAAAAACAGTTCGACCTCGCAATCGACGGAGACCGGGCCCGAATGATCCGGGACGCCCGAAAGACCGAAAGTGAGGCCTGTTCCATGTGCGGAGAACTCTGCGCCGTGAAGATCGTTAAGGAAGCTTTCGCGAAAGAAAAAGACTGAAAATAACTCCCTGTTGAAAAAGCGTTTCTGAAATAAATATGAAAAAGATAAAAACAGAAACGAAAAACAAAGAATAATACGATAAAGAAAGAGAAAAGGCCGACTTGGCCTTTTACTTTTTCTTATACTTTTACTTGGTATGAAAGTACCGTGTACTTTCATTTGTTTGTGCCTGTTACACAAAGAGTTTCATGTGTGTATTTTTCATTCACTTTTCTTCTTTTGTTTTTTTGTACTCACACATAGCCGCTACAAGGGCCCTGAAAGGAGGAGATGGCCTGCCGGGTCTTGACCTGAACTCCGGGTGGAACTGGGATGAGAAGAAGTAGCGTTTATCCGGGATTTCGGCAATCTCCATCCTGTTTTTATTCTTGCCGGAAAAGACCATCCCGAAGGATTCAAGTTTTTCCACGAACTCGGGGTTGACCTCGTACCTGTGCCTGTGGCGCTCCACGATGTAGTTGCTACCGTAGATTTTTTCGGCAACTGAACCTTCCTTGAGGACAGCCTCGTAGTCTCCGAGGCGCATGGTCCCGCCCAGGTCGTCAACTCCGGCCTGTTCGGGGAGGATGTCAATTACGGGGTAAGGGTTGTTCTCGTCGAACTCGGTGGAGTTTGCACCTTCCAGGTTTGCAACGTTTCTTGCAAACTCGATTACCGCAAGCTGCATACCCATGCAGATTCCAAGGAAGGGGATGTTGTTTTCCCGGGCGCACCTTATGGCAAGCATCTTGCCTTCGGTCCCGCGTTCCCCGAACCCGCCGGGGATCAGTATACCGTCGTACTGTTTGAGCTTTTCAAGCTCTGCCGGGTCGTTTTCCAGAACCTCGGCTTCGACCATTTTGATGTTTGCCTTACAGCCGCACTCAATGGCCCCGTGCTTGACGGCTTCGAAGATGCTCAGATAAGAGTCTTCAAGGTTGGTGTATTTCCCGACGATTGCCAGGTTGACCCCGGTCTTCATGCTCTTCATCTTTTGGACCATCTGTTTCCAGTCCGTATCCTCGACAACGGATTCGAGCTGCAGTCTCTTCATGAGCCTGGTGGTAAGGCCCTGCTTTTCAAGTTCAAGGGGGACTTCGTAGATATCCGGGGCGTCATGGGCGCTGATAACCAGTTCCGGGGGCACGTCACAGAAAAGGGAGATCTTTTCCTTTGCCTCCTCCTTTAGGGGAGTATGGGACCTGGTAACGATCACGTCCGGTCTCAGGCCAAGCATTCTCAGGTCCTTTACCGAGTGCTGAGAGGGTTTGGTCTTCTGCTCGCCCTGCAGGTCTTCCACAACCAGGGTCACGTGGATGAAAACGATGTTTTCAGGCGCCTCTTCCCCGTGCATCTGACGGACAGCTTCCAGGAAGGGCATACTTTCGATATCTCCCACGGTCCCCCCGATTTCCACCAGGCAGATGTCAGCCCCGCTCCGGGCTGAGACCTTGCGGATCCTGTTTTTGATCTCGTTTGTTATGTGGGGGATGATCTGGACGGTCTTTCCAAGGTAGTCGCCCCTTCTTTCCTTGTTGATTACAGCCTGGTAGATCTTGCCGGTGGTCAGGTTGTGGTCCCCGGTAAGTTCCGTGTCAAGGAAACGCTCGTAGTTTCCCAGGTCCAGATCTACCTCTCCCCCGTCCTTGAGCACGAAGACCTCCCCATGCTGGAAGGGGCTCATGGTGCCTGCATCAATATTGATGTAAGGGTCGATCTTGATAGCCGTAACCTTATAGCCTCTGTTTTTCAGGTTTCTTCCAATAGAAGCGATGGTGATGCCTTTCCCAAGCCCGCTCATCACTCCCCCGGTTACTATAATATATTTCATGGGTCAGCTTCCTTGATTATTTTTTGAAAATCGTGATTTTCGAATCTTTATATTTCTAACGTAAGAACGCAATACCAACTACCTGATGATATAAAAAAATAATACACCAACCGATGTAAATTAAATACTGATGGTCGGAAATATCTCTTTTTGACCCACACCCTACCCGCTTTACTCTCGGTAACCGGTTTCCCTGCTTCCATTCAGGGGCTCAGCCTCCTTTTTCCATAATTGCTATCAAAATATAGCCGGTACAGGTCACAAACAGGACTGAAAAGGCAAGGGCCTGGGGAAAGCTTACTGTATATTGAAAGCTTGCGGGCAGATAAAAGTAAAGGGCAAAAAGGAAAATAAGACCAAGGAAACCTCCCGAGGCCAGGAACAGCCCTTTTTCCCCGGAGTTTTCCGGGAGTTTCTTCCGGATTATCGGTGATTTTTTCAGGGAATCCGGAGGATTTTGGGGGTTTTTTCGGGAGTTACGGATGTTTCTGGAAGTCTCCCTGGTGTTTTTCTGGGAATCCTGGTCCGAAGTCCCGAAAGATAACTTTTTTAGAAACGAAGCCAGAAGCCCGGAACCCCCCCCGGCTCCGGAATTGCCTGATTTTCCATATGAGCCTTGCCTGGAGGAATCGTAAGGTCCGATGGTATCGAGCTCATCCGGGGCCTGAACCTCCTTTATTTCAGGGAAAAAGTCCTCTTTTTTCTTTTCGGCTTTTCCAAGGTAGAGGGGGAAGCTTTTTTTGCTGGACCCGTAACCTGCGGTGATATGGACCTTCCCTTCGGTAAACACCCGGCCCCCCGGGGGGATGTGCGCGACCGCCGAGATGTATTCCTCCTGCAGGACATAGGGATTGTCCCTCAAAAAGGTAACAATGCCTTTAAGTTCCTCGCTTACGGAAAGATGGATATGGCTGGGAGAGCCATAATTTGTGATCAGGATCTCAAAAGAGATATCCTCTCCCGGAGCTATGGGAAGCTCAATCCGGCCTTTTTCAAACTCGATTGAGTTAATTCCCTGACGGTTTATTAACACATTTTGTAATGTTTGCTGCAAGGTCGAAACTCCGCAACTTTATTTTCTGAGGTCAGGGGGAAGCAGGTTAGGAATCCCCTCATTTATCGGGTAGTGCTCCTTGCAGACAGGGCAGTCAAGGGTTCCGGATATGATTTCTTTTTCATTTTCTTCAACCACGTTCAGCACCAGTTCTCCTTTGCAGACCGGGCAGGCCAGAATTTCCATAAGGTCTTTTTTCACTTTTGGATCACCGTCTTATAATCTTTATATACAGGTTTGCCGGGGGCAGGACTCAATTCCGAAATCAAGGATTTAGTAAATATGACTTTACTACCTAATATATAATTAAATAATTATGTATGATGTTACGTATAAACATGAAATCAATAAACATTAACCTTAATAATTCTTCTGAGTCATCCGCTCATCTAGATATTTCTGATTGATCAACTTTCCAAAATCAAGTGGTTTAGTAAGTATAACACCAGTGACTACTCCCCCCAATTAAGTGGGGGGCATCTTAGCGTTTGCTACAGACTGTAGCCCCAGTCTGAGAATATTAATAGCAGCATTATGATCCCTATCGAGAGTGAGTCCACAGAAAGGGCAACTGTGTATTCTCTCAGATAGACCTTTTTTAACTATTTGTCTACAACCTGAGCACATTTGAGATGTATTTTTTGGATTGACAAGTTCCACACGTTTACCGGCCCATTCTGCCTTGTAAGACGTGATGGTTATCATTTAATTCCAGGCTACATCCGCAATATGTTTTTCCAGACAGGGATTTTTAATCATATTTTTTATATTCAGGTCTTCAAAAGCAATCAAATCGTAAGCCCTGACAAGATCAAGACTTACCTTTTGCACAAAACCTCTCTTTTATTTACGATTCTTTCATGAACACGCTGGACAGCTTTCAAAGCTTTTGCTCTTTCCGAAGTTCCTTTTTTGAATTTAGACATTTTTCTCTGAGCTTTAGCCAGAGCTTTTTCCTCTGTTACAAAGAAACGAGGATTGGGGATGTGCTAACCATCTGAAAAAGTTAAGAATTCTTTAATGCCTACATCCACCTGGACCCCCTTAGGGAAGAAAAACAAAAAATCTTCTGAAAAAGTTAAGAATTCTTTAATGCCTACATCCACACCTACCGATAATCCGGTATTCTGTAATTCTGCAGGAGATTCGGTTTCAACCTGAAAAGAATAATTTAGAAATGTTTATCAATTAAAAGATAACATATCTCATAAATATTTATTTTATATCATTTTATAGGTGTTTTTAAATGAAAGCTTCTAAGATTTTTATGTGTGGGTTCCTTGCGTTCTTAATCACCGGACTTGTCTGTATTAGTGGATGTGTGAGTAATGGCGACAATGAAGAGCCGATTTCAAAGGAAACTGGATCGATAAATAAATCTGCAGATGTGGGGGAAGCCGGAGTTTCTGTGGCAAATGAATCAGCTAAATTGCCTGATGCTAACAATAATACTACAAATGCTAAGAATCTGCCAGTTTCAAATGTCGACAGCCAGAATTCAGGTGTCGATAATCAGGAATCTGAAAATCTCAAGAATAATCTGTATATAATGGGCTACCACGATGAATTTTATAAAAACACTCCAGGTTTTAATGATGGATTTTGGGTTGTTGGAAAAGCGGAAAACATCGGCCAGAAAACAATAAAAAATGCAAAAATTATTGTTAATTACTATGATGAAGAAGGGGATTTGCTGGAAACAAGCTATGACGCTCTCGAGGAATGGGAAGATGAAGATGGTTATCTCCTGACTCTTGAACCCGAAGACGTCTGGAATTTTGAAGTTTGGTATCCCAAAAAAGACCATTACAAAATTGACAGCTATGAAGCCTTTGTCGATTTCGTAGAACTTGAATGATGAGTTTACAAGATTAGGAATTTCAGGTTTGAAATTCCCTATTCACTATTTTATTTATTCACTATTTTATTTATTCACTATTTTATTTATTCACTATTTTATTTATTCACTATTTTATTTATTCACTATTTTATTTATTCAGGCTTTGTACCTGTAATTCGAAAATTTCAGTGCGTTTTTTCTTTTTTCCTGGTAGTAAAGTGCTTTATGATTGATGTTTCCAGGGTCAAAGATCCAATGTGTCTTTTGCTTTTGTTTTTACCCTGGGTGCAGGTTGATTCCGGCTTCAACTGAACACCCGGGTACGAATCTTTTGGCCCGGGTTTCTGTAAGGACAGCGTTTTTTCAAAATTATCGATGCAATTATATTTCTTGGAGTTGATAAACAAAGGGGAAATTACATGGGTAGCTTGTTTTTCAGGAAAATCATGATTGCCACGGATGGGTCCGAGAATACGAAGGACTCGGTTAAGGCCGGGATAGAACTCGCCCGGCTGAGCAAGGCCACGGTTTATGCGGTTTATGTTGTGTCAACGGACTACTTTTCTTCCATGTCTGTGGACTTTGGGTGGGAGACTATGTACGAGGTCCTGAAAAAGGAAGGAGAGGGGGCTATCAGGGCTGTCGAGGAGGCCGGAAAAGCGGTTGGGGTTCAGGTCGAGCCCCGTTTGCTTGAGGGACACCCGGCCCCCGAACTGATCGATTTTGCCGAAAAGGAAGGAATGGACCTGGTTATAATGGGGACGCTCGGAAGGACCGGGCTTGACAGGATTTTGCTCGGAAGCGTGGCTGGAAACGTTGTCAGACACTGTAAGGTGCCAGTGATGGTCGTTCGTGGGGACCCCGGCACTCCGGAACTTGAAAAAAACGCACATGAAACTCTTCGAGTAACAGGCACAAATAAATGAAAGTACTTGAACGCACTTTCATACCAAACAGAATAATTTATGGGGGAAAAAACCGATTAAGTACGCATTGAAGTAAGTTATTCAACCGAACAAATATTTGTATTTTTTAAAATGACAATTTTTAAATATACGTCCTACATTTTTATTAAATGTATGTAGTAAAAAGCTCCCGGATGTGAACCGTATTAAGGCCACGGAACAGCCCAAAGAGAGAGAACCTGGCATAAAATGGATGGAGAAATTTCTCTCCACGAGCCCGAACCCTGTGCTCCTGGCGGGAGAGACGGGGAAGGTCCTTTACGCGAACAGGGCCGGGGATAATTTTCTTCGAGAATGGAAAATTCAGGTAGGGGACGAACTGCCCTCCTTCGTCCGAAATATAATGGGACGAGTAATTTCTCAGAAAATTCCTGAAGAATTTGAGATCCGAGCCGGAAGCAGAATATATCTCTTTTCGTTTCACCCCCTTCCTGATGAAGGGTATGTAAGCCTCTGCGGGTTTGACATCACGGCTCAGAAAAATAAGGAAAAAACCCTGAAAAATAACGAGGAAAAATACCGGAACGTCACTGAACAGACAGGACAACTTATTCTGGACTATGCCGTAAGCAAAGGAACCACCGATTGGGCAGGAGCCATCGAGGAACTTACCGGTTACTCTGAGGAAATATTTCGTAATTTTGGCATGGAAAACTTTATAGAGCACGTCCACCCCGAAGACCGGAAAAAAGTCCTTGAGGCTTATTTTAATTGCATGAACTATGGGGGGAAATACCACGAAGAATACAGGTTCCGGAGAAAGGATTGGGGTTATTTTTATGTTGAAGGTACCTGGATTTGTTTAAAAGACGAGGCCGGTTCAATCTACAGGGTTCTGGGAGTCTTAAAAGATATTACTGAAAGAAAGCTTGCCCGGGATATGTTTGAAAAGAAAGAGCAGAAGTTCCGTCTGGTTGTAGAACAAACAGGGCAGCTTTTTTACGAATACAACGTCAAAAATAATGAAATAAAATGGGCAGGAGCCGTTGAGAAAATTACGGGATACAGGCCTGAAGAGGTCCGGAAAGTAGGCATAGCCTTCTGGTTTGAACATGTTCATCCCGAAGACCTGGAAAAAGTGCGGAAAAGACGGGATGAGTGCATGAGGACAGGAGAACAATTCCGCATGGACTACAGGTTAAGGAAAAAGGATGAAGGCTACCTCTATGTGGAAGACCAGAGCCTTTACCAGAAAAATGAAGAGGGTTCCGTCTACAGAGTTCTCGGAGTGGTAAAGGACGTTACGGAAAGGAGGCTTATTCTGGAAAAGCTGGAAAAGAGTGATGAACGTATCCGGATTATTGTGGAACAGACGAGCCAGGGGATCTATGACTACGATGTTTTTGCCGACCGCTTGAGGTGGGAAGGGGCCATGGAGCTGATTACGGGGTACAGCTGCAAGGACCCCTGCCTCTCCTCAAAAAAGCTCTGGATTTCCCGTATTCATCCCGAAGACCGAAAAAAAGCTGCCGACTACTTTGAAGAGGCTCTGAAAAAAGGAGAGAAATACCAGCAAGAATACCGGGTGGAAAGAAAGGACGGGACTTATATTCATGTGGAGGTAAGCGGGGCTTTTCTTAAGGACGAAAAAGGCCAGGCTTACCGTCTGCTTGGGATAATAAAAAACGTTACGGAGAAAAAGCTCCTGGAAGAGGGGATGAGGAAAGCCGAAGAAATCCGTAAGAAAGAAATCCATCACCGGATCAAGAACAATCTCCAGGTAATCTCCTCTCTCCTTGATCTCCAGGCCGGTTTCTTTGAGAATGAAATAGTCAGAGAAGCCTTCCGGGAAAGTCAGAACCGGGTGATTTCCATGGCCCTCATTCATGAGGAACTCTACAGAGGCACGGACGTCGAGACGCTTGATTTTGCGGCATACCTCCGAAAACTTGCATCCGACCTCTTTGAGTCCTATACGGTAGGGGACGGTAAAATCCGTTTAAATGTGGAGGTAGAAGAGCGGATTTACCTCTGCATGGACACTGCAATTCCCCTCGGGATCATTGTCAACGAACTTGTCTCAAACTCCCTGAAACACGCCTTTCCCGAAGGGGGGGAAGGGGAGATCCGTATTCAGTTATACGGTCAGGGAAAAGCCCGGAGCAAAGACAGCGACGTTAAATGGGGCAGCCTGGAAGGGGGAGGGATGAAAAAGGATAAATGCTGCGAAAAGCTCTGGTGCACGCTTGACGTTTCGGACAACGGCTCAGGTTTTCCTGAAGGGCTTGACCTGGAAAAACCCGATACTCTTGGCCTCCAGCTCGTAAAAACCCTTGTGGAACAGATAGAAGGAAACATCGAACTTCGGACAAACGGAGGGACGAAATTCAGTATAGGCTTCGGGATTCATTCACATATGTGAACTACCGCTCGGCTAAAGACCGACCGGCTTCCTGCTTCATACCCCGGAGCAACCTCCACCAGTCCGCAGGCTCTTCCCGCCGTTCCGGCGGTGATTAATTTATAGTTCACTTTTGTTTGGCTATTTTCCAGTTACACTGGAAATCCCACAAATTTCCAATTTGTGCGATCGCAAAAGTGAGTGAGATTAAAATGCATTATTAATATATTAACGTTTTGAAATTAAACCATTTATTGGAAAGTGGACGCTTATATCCCCTGAGCTAAAGACTCAGGGGTTTTACGCTGCATTCTATAAAATCATTTATAATTTTACCGATGCAGTTATATCTCTGGAAGATTAATATATATGTGGGTGATATATAATGGGCAACTCATTTAAAAAAATAATGATTGCAACAGACGGGTCTGAAAATACGAAAAACTCGGTTGAGTCCGGAATAGAACTGGCCCGGCAGACCGGAGCCACAGTCTACGCGACTTATGTTGTTTCAACGGACTATTATTCATCCATAGCAATGGATATCGGCTGGGAAACCATGTACGAGGGCCTGAAAAAAGAAGGAAGGGAGGCACTGAGGTTCGTGGAAAATGCCGGAAAGGCGGTCGGGGTCCCGGTCGAGCCTGTTTTGCTCGAAGGACACCCTGTTTTCGAAATTGTCGATTTCGCGAAAAAGGAGGAAATGGATCTGGTCATTCTGGGGACTCATGGCAGGACCGGACTTGATAAACTGTTACTCGGCAGCGTTGCCGGAAATATTGTCAAGCACTGCAAGGTGCCTGTGATGGTGGTCCGCTCAGAAGAAAGATCGGAGGATTAAAATCCTCCTACTGTTTCTGTTAATTCCTTTTTTCTTCGTATTTTCAGAAAAAGGCCACCCGCCTCCGGTGGTTGTTGAGAACCCTGTTTTCTAAAAACCGTCGGCCCGAATAAATGAAAATACGGCCAAAAGAATGATGTGCTTAAATTTAAGCGCATAATTCGACATCAAGAGACATTTATGCGCCTAAAAATGCGGAATGCAGGTTAAAAAGGGGCGGCCTATTTATAAATCTCCTATTTTATTTTTAGTTTGTCCCGGCCAGCTTCGTGCACTTCGCCGGAGCTTTTATTTTCTGGAGCTTTCAGGAAGAGATCCGGGGCAGGGATGAGTGAAAAGTAAGATTTCAAAAGGAACGGCCTTTTTTTGAATCGATTTTCGATCCCGGCGCTCTCAACGGCCGACGCAGGAGGCCGGGCGGTTCAAAATGAAAATGAAGAAAGAAAGCACGCTAAAAACCGCCGGCCTGAATGAATGAAAACATACCATTATACCGCATTTTTTGCCTGCCAGCACTAAATTCAAAAACTCATCCGTATCTCTGATTTCAAATATTTCATTTCTGTCACGAAAAGCCCGGCCTTGCGGCCTGTGAGTATGCCGGAACCTTTGTTTACAGGTGCCTGTTATTCAATGAATAACATGTATGTTTTTTGAGTCACTTTCCGATTCTAAAAATTCCAATTGATTATTTAACTCGCCGATATTATTTTCTAAAGAAACAATTAAAGCTTCGTGAATTTTTATTAATTCGAAATCTGTTGAACTAGCGGATTCATATAATTTTTGGGTAAATTTATTAAAAATACCCTTCGTTTTATTGTCTGCTAGATATTGATGATTTATGATTTTATTGAATGACGCAAGATCTCTTTGTTCAAAATCTTTTACGTTTAAATTTATACAGATCGATTTTACAATTTCTTTACAGTTTTTTTGCTTTTCTTCTTTAATACATACATAAGCTTTTAAAAAGTCATACAGAGGATAATAAAATTCTTCTAATTTTTTGTGAATCAATGACATGTTTTGTGCATTTGAAGTTAATTTGATATTTTTCTTATTTTGTTCTATGATATCTTGTGTTTTTCCAATTGTCATATAAGTAATCATTACATAAACAGTTGTAACTGCCACTAAAATTGAATTAATAGACAAATCAACTAAATTTGAAAGATCTATTTTAGAAGTGAAATATGAAGATCTTAAAGACATTTGGATTGATAAGAGTGAAATGACATAAGCCAAAAAAATGTACCAATAACAATAAACACTATTATAATAAGTTTGTATAAAATAAATTTTATTTCATTGCCCTCGGCTTTCCAAGAAAATTTCATAATTGTTTCATATTTCCATAAGTAATAATCTTGACGACTAAAGTATAAAGTAAGGTGTAACATACAATATAATTTGATCCTTAGTTCCCAAATTTTAAGCGCATATGAGCATTTTTACAAATCCACGGTCTCAATAGATGCCGATTTTAAAATACAGCTAACAGAATGATGTGCTTAAATTTAAGCGCATAATTCGACATCAAGAGACATTTATGCGCCTAAAAATGCGGAATGCAGGTTTGATATGTTGATAAATTCGAATTTGCTACCTATCAAATCTTCTCCCCAAAACTCATTTCTTCTTTCAGCGCATAAACTGAAGTATACACCGGGAGGGAAAAAATGCCGGAAAGCAGATACATCCGCTGGTTCAGTGAAACCACGATAGAAGACGTGCCGATTGTGGGAGGGAAGAATGCATCGCTTGGGGAAATGTACAGGGAACTTAC
>JAQVBP010000206.1 GCA_028690255.1 Methanosarcinaceae archaeon | reverse complement strand
TTTGCTTCTACTATCGGAAATGTTAGTAAAGAAGCTGTCGAATATTACATACGGAATCAGGGTTGAAGTTGACGCTTATATCCCCTGAGCTAAAGACTCAGGGGTTTTACGCTTCTTCATATAAACTCAAACGACCTTAACAGAGCATCTCTGGCCTTCTCGTAATCCCCTTTGGACTTATAATACTCAAACAGCCTGTCCAGCATCTTTTTCATATCACTTTTCTGGGCCAGGGCCGTGTTTACGATTCTTTCCAGGTTAGCGGTATCTCTTTTTTTCGCGAAATGGTCCGAAAGGTATTCAAACAGGTCGGAACAGTTGCCTTCGGCCTTTAAAATGCCCTCTTCGGCGGTTTCCAGGGCTTTTTCAGAATTACCCCTGTCCATATAAAACTTAACGAGGTCCCAGTAATCCCTGCCGGAACTGAGCTTACTCATACGCTCTTTCAGGTAGACTTCGTCATCATGAAGCTTGTCTTTACGGATCTTCATTGCCCGTTCTTTATCCCATTCTGAACGGCTTTTTTCAAGTTTTTCAATAAGGTGTTCCCACTCTTCCCTTGTCTGGCAGATCTCAAAAAAGATCTCCATCAACCTGTCTTCAAACCCGGAATTCCCAATCTTATATTCATCAAAAGCCTCGTCCAGAAATTCAAGCTTTGCGGAAGTGGAGATTTCTTCCTCTTTGACCAGTTCTGAGAGCCGGTCAAGGTTATCATATGCCTCCTCTTCCTGCTCATCGGGTCCGCCACCAAGCCTGTTGAACTCTGAGATAATATCCCTGGCACCTTCCCAGTAATTAAACAGAAGCCCCTCATTTCTGGAAAGCCGCTCATGTTCCATATCTTCCTGCAACGAATCCTGTATTTTATTGAACCAATCCAGAGCCACCCGGTGTAATTCAGGTTTTTTCTCAAGCAGGGTGTCTATCAGGTTGCATAGATACGCGGAATTAAGAGTCCGTAAGTGTTCACGTAATGAAAATGTTTCAAATTGTGCATTGTCTTCTGTCAAAATCAAAATCCTCCAGGCCTCGCTATTAATAAGTGAATCATAACGCTTCAACTTGAATTGTTTATTTATGATAATCAAGAATACTTTAATTCAACCGTTAAGAGTTCAGGAAACCTTCTTAAAAACTATCAGATAAAAAAAGGCCCGGATTTCATTGTGGCTTCAGGAAATTTTACGGCAATTCCGGATAAGTTCACGAAAACGACCCGGAATCGCCTAAAAATAAAAAATATGATTTGAAAACCCCTTTTATCGTCCGCTTGAGCGAAACGAAACGGACCGCATGCTCCCGAAGCGCAATTCGGGCGAGCCAAACGGACACCGTGCTGTTGCGATTACATCGCAACTCCCAGGAAATCTTCGATTTCCTGTGATCCCGAAGCGGAAATCGGCCGGTACAATTAGGGAAGTATAGCTATAAGTAGAGTGATTTATAAATGTATAATTAAATAAAACGGGGGAAAATACTTGCAAAAAGGGGAAAGAAAAGAATCCTTGCAGCCAGAACCTATACCTAGTCCGGAGCCGGAACCGGCTCCTTCACCAGAGCCGATACCGCATCCTGAACCGACCAAAAAACCGGGAGATAAGAAAGATTAACTGCATATTAAGATCTCTTTTCCATGATTGACAGAATCTATATCGCCCACTGTAAGGAGGACGAAGCCCTTGCTCAGGGACTGGCCCGAGCCTTCTGGGCTGTGGAGCTTGAGAGTTTTTCTTCCCTCTACAAAAAAGCCCGGGCCTTTTCCCTTGCGGAGAGGATGCGTTTTGGAATACGCCAGTCGGACTGCGTAATCATAATCCTCACTCAAAAAGGAGCGGCATCTCCCGAAGTAAACCAGGAGATAGGCCTGGCTGTGGGGATGGATCAATTGATAATACCTCTTGTAGAAAACGGGGTGCAAATACCCGTTTTGATCAACCACCTGCAGCCCATCAGTTTTTACAGGAAGAGCTACGAAGACGCAGTGGGAGAGGTGATACAGAACATAAGACAGCTTACAAGGCTGGAATGGCTGAAACTGAAATGCCCTTACTGCGGAGAGGAAATGACCCAATACATCACTCCCGAAGAAGAGGTTGACAGAGCCCTCCTCAAAAGGACAAAACTGGAGACCTTGTGCAGCTACTGCGAGAGGGTCATCAGCCTTGACCCAAGGACCTTCGGGCCTATAATCTGAATATTCCTAACAGGGAGGTCTGAAATGGAAAAGAACGTTGATGAGTCAGAAATAAAAGGGATAGAAAAACTCTCACTCATGGAAAAAAAGCACTTACTTGCACAACTTGCCCGCGACAGGATAAAAGACGCTGCAAGCGGCCCGTGGGAAATCACCGATGTTCACAGAGGTGGCTGGGAAACCATTAAGGATTCAATGATTCAGCCCGTTGAAATCGATATAAACGACCTGGGGAAGGAGGCATCATTTCGAGTGTGGCTGGATATCACGGATTCGGAAAGAGAAATTGAAATTACAGCAAAATATCCTCACACGTGAATTACCCCCACCTGCCAGCCTTCGGCTGTCGTGTTAAACCATAGGTTTAACAGGAGTTCTAATTTTCAATTAGAAACATCGAGGAAGGGGGAGACTTCCCGCCTGTTTGTTAAAACCTTCATACTTCTGTTTTTTGGATTAGATATTTTGGAGGTTAAGAGGTTTTATAGAGAGAGTTTAAAGGATTAGAATTAAAATTTAATTTTCAGTTCCGCAAGATTCAATTTTGCCCCCAACATCAGCTTATCAAAGGGCTTCTTTATGTAATCATCCGGACTGGCCGTGGAACCATTGAACATATTTTCATCGAGATCGTTTCCGGTTATAAGGATAACATAAACATTTTCGGCCTGCGGGCTTTTTTTCACATTACTACAGACATCAATACCCCTCATTCCCGGCATTTCCCAGTCCAGAAGAGCAAGTTCGGGGGGATTTTCACAGTTCAACACATCCCAGGCCTCACACCCGTTTCTGGTTGAAATAACCTCATGACCCCATTTGACCAGAATGGTTTTAAGCCATAAATTCGAAATCGGCTCATCTTCGGCAATTAGAATTTTCATTAATTCACCTTTAGGAGATATTGGATTCCTACATCAAAGAGATTAGTGAACTACCACTAAGCTAAAGACTTAGTGGCTTCCTGAGTCATCCTTCCCCCCATTGGAGACAAGTCATGCAGGCTCTACCCGAAGTCCCTTCGGTGAAATATTATGAGCATGATATTCTTGAGATGCTTATAGCTACCGTCTTTCCACGGCTTAATCCCGATCCCTTCAGGATGATTCTTGCCCTGTTATCCAACTCCCCGATGTTCAAACGTTACCTCACTTGGTTTTCGCTTTGACATTCGGCAACATTTTTAAGAACTGTGAGGTTGTGGTGACAGCAAAATCTAATATTAAATGGATTTAAATGTATAAGCAAGTCATCAAATTCAATAAAGTTTGACTGTTTAGGTTGACGCTTATATCCCCTGAGCTAAAGACTCAGGGGTTTTACGCTTCTGCCTATAAAATTTGGCTTTTCATTGTTTTGTGTGTGTAGCTATCACAAAAACAGCCCATCTTTGAATCAAGATTCGTTATTATCCATAGGAAATGGCGAAGAGCCATAAAAATTTTAAATCATGCCTTATCAGAGATCTATGAAGGAATTTCACAAATGAACTCAGAATAACACATTCAAAAATAAAAGATTAATGAATTAATAATGAATTAAGATACAGTATATAGATAAATATTATTATTTATAGTTAATCAAATAAACGCATGGGTGTTATGGAGCATATTATAAAAGAGATATAATATTGTTTATAATATAGATATTAAAATCACATAAATCTGCTTGCTGTTTTCAGTAACTGAACCCCATGACCCGAAAAGCGAAAAGAAGAAACGAAACACGCCAACTCGGTAACAAAACTCAAATGAATTAGCTCAAAAGAACTGTTCGACCGGGAGGTTCTGCGAAGCGGAAGGTTTCAAGGAAAAACAAAATGCCTCCTGACAAGGAGAAAAACAAAACAAAAACAAAAAAAGCCAGAGCTCTTGAGAAAAGATATCAGAGAAAAGTTCGAATTGAATAGATAATTGAATAGATAATTGAATAGATAATTGAATAGATAATTGAATAGATAA
>JAQVBP010000046.1:8528-20092 GCA_028690255.1 Methanosarcinaceae archaeon | reverse complement strand
ATTTAAAAAACACATACATCTTTTTTGAATTGAGTACTGGCAGGCCAAAGAATGTGGTCTATTAGAGCATACAGGACCATTGATGTGCCGGTGTTTGGAAATGAGGAGCCCGTTCTCTTTGGGCATTTGCACATCCTGCCCAAAGAGGAACAAGAGACTCCCTTAGTCGGTACAGGACACCGGATACAAACTCACCCGCAGGTCGGACAGGTATAAACACACCAGTCCATCCACTGAGCCGATCTGAGTTGGCTTGCCGTAGCCTCGTCCACTCCGTAAACATTTACATAAAAGTCCAGCAGCCATTCATCAAGGGCTATATCGCTGAACCGGTCGGGATACGCCGCCTTTGCGATCACCATCACGTCGATAGGGTATTCGAGGCGTTTGGCGCAGTTACAGGGTTCCCAGGGGAACGACGAGATGTTCCGGTTTTTAACGGCCGAAAGTTCTGCAACATTCTGGTAGTAAGGCGCCGAGTAGAGTTCTTCAGGCGGGTGGTAACCCGAAGAGGTGCCAAGTATTATTACATCCGGGTCCAGAGCGAGAAGCTGCTCTGCAGAGACAAGGACCGAGTTTCCCGGTTCCTTGTAAGCATTCTTCGCATGGGCGATCTCCTCGATAAAGTACGACTCAATTGTATCGGTACCCTTCACGTTTCCGGCTCCTCCGTCTTTACGGGAACGCGGCGACGCACCGAAAACCAGGACAGAAGGTTTGTCCTCTTCAGGAATATCCTTTGTCCGTTCGAAGACCAGCTGCGTCTGGGATTCAAGATAATCCGCGAGTTCACCCGCTCTTTCTGCCTTTCCGAACACTTCCCCGATGATCCTGATCTCATCGGACACCGTCGAGAGGTCGGGTTCGTCATAACAAGGATGCGCCTTGAGCACGACAACCGGGATGCCGAGAGATTCGATTGTCTGTATGGTTTTCTGCACCCCTTCATCCCCCATTGAGCGAAGTGTACATGACCCCACTCTCAGGATGACGATATCGGGTTCCAGCCCGGCCAGTGTTTCATAATTGATAGCCGCACTTGATGCTCCAACCAGCGGAAGGTCCATAATCCCGGGGTTCAGGTACGTGACCGGATTCATCCCGTCTTTGTACTCGTAGGTTTCTCCGCCGAAGGTCTGGAAGGTATAATTGAAGTTTCTCTGAATGCATGACGATCCGACACCGACTATTTTCTCCTGCTCTCCAAGAACGGTCATCACACCTTCGATAAGCCCGTCAGAAACAGTGACAACACGTTCAATCTTTTCAGGCACCTGTACCGCGACTCCGCGTGAGTCGACAACCATCCGACACCCGTCCCCCTGCGTCATGTCTGCCCCTTCTGCCGATTGATCCGTGCAGCCAGAACAGAGGACAAGCAGGAGGAGGGTAGCGATACACACTGTACAATATGTTGCTTTTTTCGCTGGCATATTCACATACCTCGTTATTTCACCCAGTCTCTGTCAGAATCCATTCTCTTCCGTCCACTCAAATACCGTGCAATACTCTCTGTCCCGGTCATTTTATTGCCCTACCGTGCAATACTCTCTGTCCCTGTCATTTTAGCCCTACATCCCACCAGATAGCAGTACACATGTTGGTTTCTGGTAATTCGTAACCATCTTCTGTCTTGATAAGGTTTTTATTGAGATATCCCCTGAGAATTTCCTCCTGTTCGCTGTTCTGAATGTTATAGACTGAACTGTATTGGGATACCGCAAAATCAAGGTCAGGGAATCGGTTCAGGTTTTGTAACCGGGATACCTTCATATTCGGATAAATTCCCATTGAATAGAGTATATTGTAAATAATATCGGCCTGCGGGCTACAATTAAAATCCTTTCCATGAAGTTTTGGCCAGAGATTGACGAGTCCTTTCTCCCAGGAAGGATTTCCCGAAATCCAGAATAAGTAAATCCATTTTGAGGAAACTTCGCACATCATCTTTATCGATTCACCCAAATCCTGCATTCCAAGTGAATACGATGCTACAACAAGGTCATAGGAACCTTCAAGATCGGCAGATAAATCGATATCTTCCCAGCATTTATTTACTATACTGAGATTTTTAACACCGCTTTCTGCAGCATATTCCTCCATAACACCCGCCATTCCAGGCGAGGGTTCTATTGCTGTTACATGGCCTACCCGGCCTGCAATAGGTACTGCAACTGTTCCGGGCCCCGAACCGATATCAAGTACCCTGTAGTCCGGGGAGAGCGGGAGACTCTCGATAATATGATGTACTCTCCCGGGATTTTCAATTGAATTTTTTAAAAATGCCCTGGCCTGCTCTTTACTTTCCCATATTGAGGCACATTCCCCATATGCTCCGCATTTAATGTTCGCACCGTTCACTTTATTCCAGATATTGTTCCAGTCGATTCCTGCGGGATTAATCTGAGTATCAAGTCTGAGATCCAATTTTATTCCTCCACACACCAGTCCATCCACTGTGCTGTTCGCAATTTCTCAGCTGTGTCGCGGTCGACCCCGTAAACATTTTGATAAAATTCGAGGAGCCAGTCACCAAGGTTTATATCCTCAAAGCTTTCGGGGTAAGCGGCTTTTGCGATAACCATCACATCTATCGGGTATTCCAGCCTCTTTACACAGTTGCATGGCGTCCATGGAAGAGACATCACACGCCCGTTTTTAACTGCTGAAAGCTCCCTGAGCGATTCGTAATATGTTGCTTCGGCTAGTTCCCCGGGAGAGTGATATCCCCATGCCGTACAGAGAACGATTACATCGGGATCAAGTGCAAGAACCTGTTCGGTATTGACAATCTGTAATGTACCCACCTCAACCTGGTAGGCATTTTTAGCATTGACAGCACCTTCTATCATATAGGATTCCATTGTTCCAAGCCCATATACCACTCCCGCGCCCCCCTGTGCCCGGTGGGTGGGGGAAAGGCCGAACATAAGAACAGATGGTTTTTCTTCTTCAGGTATGCCTGAGGTACGTTCCTCCACAAGTGCAACCTGGGACTCAAGGTATGATGCAATTTCTGCGGCTTCTTCCTTTTTACCGAATACATCCCCAATTATTTCGATCTCGTTGGAGATCTGGGAAAGAGACGGGTCATTATAGCAACTGGGGCTGTACAGGACAACAAGCGGTATACCCAGTGATTCGATCATATCAATCGTCTTTTGGGCATTTGCGTTATCCTCCCAAAAAGTACAGCTTCCAAGCCTAACTATAACAACATCAGGATTTAATGAGGAAAGTGTTTCATAATTCATTGCTGTTCCGTATTGCACAAAAAGAGGGAGATCGCTGATATTTTCCACAAGCACCTTTACTACATGAGACCCTCCGGAACCGTTTACAAGACCTCCGTTATCAATCGGGTAGGAATAGTTTGATTCCCCCTTTAAAGCCGCTGAGCCGATACCGACAAGAGTGTCTTCAACTCCGAGTGCATACATCATCCCTTCGATGAGCCCGTCGGAGACAGTGACGACACGTTCGATCTTTTCAGGCACCTGTACCGCGACTCCGCGTGAGTCGACAACCGTCCGGCACCCGCCATTCAGGGCATCATCAGCCTCAGATACCTGTTCCGCACAGCCGGCGCAGAGGACGGCGCAGAAGATTACCATGCAGATAATGACAACTCTTACCTTTTGTATCACAAATGACAACTCCGATGTTCCTATTTATCAGAAATCTTCTTCCACCGTCCAGTCCATCCACTGCGCTGACCTCAACGCTCTCGCGGTCTCATCGTCCACGCCATAGACACTCTTGTAGTAGTCCAGGAGCCACTCGCCGAGGTCGATGTCGGCAAACCGATCGGGGTACGCCGCCTTTGCAATGACCATCACGTCGATCGGGTACTCGTGGCGTTTGGCACAGTTTGGGGGCTCGAACGGAAACGAGAAGACCCTACGGTTCTTTACGGCCGAAAGTTCGCTGACAATCTGGTAGTTGGGTGCCGAGTAGAGTTCCTCGGCCGGGTGGTAACCATAGGCCGTGGTGAGGAGGATGACGTCTGGGTCGAGGGTGAGGAGTTGTTCTGCCGAGACGGGGACCATGCCCCCCGTGCCCCGGTAAACGTTCTTCGCGTGCACGATCTCTTCGATAAAGTATGAATCAATCGTGTCGGTCCCCTCAACGTCGCCGACCCCCCCTCCGCTCTTCCGGTTGGCCGGCCATGCGCCGAATACGAGGACGTTCGGCCGCTCGGCTTCAGGAATATCCTTTGTCCTCTCAAAGATCACCTGCGTCCGTGATTCAAGGTAATCGGCGAGTTCGCCCGCCCTCTTCTCCTTCCCGAAGACGGCGCCGAGGACCCGGATCTCGTCGGAGATCGTCGAGAGGTCAGGTTCATCGAAGCACGAAGGCGCCTTGAGCACGACAACAGGAATGCCGAGGCCCTCGATCGTCGTGACGGTCTTCTGCACTTTATCCATCGAGTAGAAGGCGCAGGAGCCGACACGGAGGATCACGAGGTCCGGGTGGAGTCCGGCAAGCGTCTCGTAGTTCACTCCTTCCGACCCCTTGACCGGCGGAAGGTCCCGGATCCGGGGGCTCAGGTAGGTCACCGGCTGCATGCCATCCCGGTACTCGTAGGTCTCCCCGCCCATAGTCTGGTAGGTGAAGTTGTAGACCCTCTGGGGACTGGACGTCCCGACCGCCACGATCTTCTCTTCCTCGCCGAGGGCGAGCATTATGCCCTCGATGAAACCGTCAGAGACCGTGACGACGCGTTCGATCTCCGTCGGCACCTGCACCTCAACGCCGCGTGAGTCGACGACCGTTCTGTATTCAACTCCATCAACGCCCTGACCCGGCCTGTCTCCGGAATGTTCCGTTCCCGTACATCCCGCAGAGAGGACGAGGAGAAATATCAGAAAAAGTACTACGGCCACCCGACCGCGCATGCATCTCACCGCCATCCGTTCACCTCCCACCAGAGCTTCACCCGGGTCGTCATCCCCGAGAGCAGAAGATCGCCTCCGTTTTCGGAGAGAACGCCGCCTAGATGCTCACGCAAGAGGGCTTCCTGTTCAGTATTGTTTACCCCGTACTGCTCCCCGAACTCGGTAACTGCTGCTTCAAGGTCCGGGAATCTGCGGACATGTTCCATTTTTGAGGTCTCTACGTTTGGGCAAATCCCCATGGAATAGAGGACATTGAAGAGGACGTCTGCCTTCGGCCCCCTCCTGTACTCCTTTCCGTGCAGCTTCGGCCAGAGATCAATCATCGCCTGCTCCCAGCTTGTCGTACCTGCAAACCAGAAGAGATAAACCCACTTCGAGGACACTTTGCACATAGCCTCAACCGCTTCCCCGATATCCGGCATCCCGAGGGAATATGAAGCAACTACAAGGTCATACCGCCCTTCGAGATCCGTTTCCGGATCAAGTTCTTCCCAGCGTTTTCGCACGATCTTAAGGTTAGAGACCCCTTCTTCTTCAGCATACTCAGCCATCACCTCTGCCATTCCAGCCGCCGGCTCTACGGCGGTGACGTGAGCGGCGACCCCTGCCAGCGGAACCGCCAGGGTCCCCGGCCCGGCTCCGATGTCAAGAACCCGTGAGCCGGGCTCTACCGGCAGGCTATCGATCATGTGTTGGATCCTGTGTGAGTCTTCCCGTGATTGATTCAGGAAGGCACGCGCTTTTTCCCGCGATTCCCAGATCGAAGCACATTCACCGCGGCTGCGGCATTGCATATTCTCCTCATAGCGTTTCTTCCAAACAACATTCCAG
This sequence comes from Methanosarcinaceae archaeon, assembly GCA_028690255.1. Lineage (GTDB taxonomy): Archaea > Halobacteriota > Methanosarcinia > Methanosarcinales > Methanosarcinaceae > JAQVBP01. The sequence goes on along the minus strand of JAQVBP010000046.1, from coordinate 14,363 downwards.
TCAATTTCCGTCCCATTAATCATAGGTCATCCCCATCCCGGCACTGGCTTCAGGTGTCAGACTGCCGATACCACCATATGTTTTATCCATGATCCATCTAGGCATGACCATCCTGACGCCATCCACTGCCCTGACCGAACAGATATCTCCATAAATCTCCCTGAGAGTCTCCTCGGAGATGACCTCCGAGGGTGCACCCTCAGCAGCGATGCCGTTCCCGTTCATTACAACGACCTTGTCACAGAACCAGGCAACATGATTTGGATCATGGCTGCAGGCAAGAATGGTCACCCCCTCCTCGGCAATCATTTGCATAATTTTCCATATTCGGATCTGGTTAGAGAAATCGAGGGCCGATGTGGGTTCGTCGAGGAACATGAGCGGAGTCTCCTGGGCTATAGCCCGCGCCATCAGCACCATTTGCCGCTGCCCTCCGGAGAGCTGGCTGTAAGGACGGTCGGCAAGTTCCGTGATGCCGACCATATCCAGCGCATCGAGGGCAATCTTCTTATCCTTCCGGCTGACACCGAAGAATCCTCCGAGATGGGGCGTTCTCCCCATCAGGACAACTTCACGGACCAGGTAGGGAAACGGTGGTTTATGCTCCTGTGGGACGTAAGAGACCAGTTTAGCCATATCCTCGATTCTAAGACCCGATATGTCCGTCCCGTTCATTCTTACCGACCCCCTGTGAGCCTTTAAGAACTTCAGACAGCACTTGAACAGCGTCGTCTTTCCCGAACCGTTTGGCCCGAAAAGGCCGCAGAGAGTTCCTTCATCGACTTCAAACGAAATGTCTCTGAGCACTGGAGTGGAACCGTAATTGAAATGAATATTACGTACTTTGAGCATCTTTATCACCCGAAAATTACCCTGCCTTTTTGGCGGAGCAGGTAGCAGAGATAGGGCGCACCGAGAATTGAGGTGATAATACCGACCGGTATCTCGGAGGTTGTGAGCGTCCGCGCAAGAGTGTCGCAGACAATCAGATATAACGCCCCCATCATGGCGGCAGAAGGGATAACAAACCGGTTGTCGGGCCCGAGGACCATTCTCGCGGCATGGGGCATCATCAGGCCTACCCAGGCGATGATGCCGACCAGCGAAACTGCAAAAGCCGTGATCAGCGTGGCAAGCGAAATAACAATGAATTTGTATTTCTCCGGATTCACCCCAAGTCCCCTTGCCTCCTCGTCGCCCATCGAGAGGACGTTCAACTTCCAGCCAAGTCCCCAAAGGATGAAGAAGGAGATGAGAACGACCGGCCCGATGGTGATGACATCGTCCCAGGTTGCATAGTAAAATCCTCCCATAAGCCAGAAGACGATCTCCCTCAGGGCAGTGTCCGTAGCAGTATACTTCAGGATCGAGACAAATGCCGAAAAGATTGAACCGATGATCACGCCTGCAAGGATCAGCGTCACGATAGGTGTCTCACCCCGGACACGGGCGAGCATGTATGCGGCCGCCACAGCCAGCGAACCGAAAATAAATGCCGGGACCTGGATGGAAGGGAAAATTGTAGGGAATACAATGCCCAGAGCTGCACCGAAAGCTGCACCCGATGATGTACCGAGGATATACGGCTCAACGAGAGGATTCCTGAATACGCCCTGGTACACGGCACCGGCAATGGAAAGCGCGACGCCTACACAGACGGCAAGAATGATCCGGGGAAACCGGATATTCCAGACGATGGTATTATGCAGGCTACTGATATCGGAGACTTCGTAGAACGGGGTAAAGTGAGCCAGAAGCGTCAAATACACATCAAATATTGAGATTTTGTAGTCACCCATCACAATGGCGACGGCGGAGGTAAGAAAAAGAATAGCAAACATGGAGATGAGAATGATAACCTTCCTGCCCTCTGAGAACCCCTCGATATCATCATATCCCATCTTTCTCAGGACATACAGACTTTGAAACCATTCACTCATATAATACGCCCTTCTTATGCATCCTTTTCATCAAGCACCATGTAGCTCTTTTTCGGGCGTATCAAAAACACTGGGTCTAAAGCCGTTATTCCCCGCCGATACAGGCAGGATAGGCAGAAAGTAAGAGATCCAAAGTACATAGAATTCAGCAGTTTCCATTGTTTCATATAAATCTCCAAATATTAAATGTCAAATCCGCAATATGAAGTTTCATGACCCTGGAACCATAAAATAGTATGAAATCCAGGCACACGTATAAATTGGTATAAAGTTCATAAAAATGCATACGAAATAAAAATTAAGTATGTATTAGTACGAAATATATAAAATATAATAGTACATAAACATTGCTAAATAATCAAGAAGCATATTAAAAAGATAATATAAAAGAGATTAAATTGTGTGCAACCCCATCCCACCCTAACCAGGCTGCTCGACAATTATTACCGGGAATGACCAATTTTTTTCGATTTAAAGAGGCAATATCGAGAATTTACTGTCAATTCGAAGCCAGGTTTTTGCGTACTGTGTATAGATTTGTTATCCCGATATGGAATTTATTATCCAATAATTTCTTGAGATTTGTGATTTCACAGAAAAATCGGCACACTGTCGTCTCTGCCAGCTCTTCACGAGCATCACGAATTAGATGTTCCTGTTGATCTCCGGCTAATATCAAAAGGGGAAGCATTAAAGACTCATAATCAGGGACCTTAAGACCATAGTATCAATTTATAAAAACAGTTAGGTTATATAATATTATTTATTTCCCCTGAACCCGGTGGAAACCCCTTAAATACAACTACGGAAATTCATATGATATAAATATTTAAACAGATGACCAGACGATACCATGACCCGGGAAATAAGGATACTCCATACCGCAGATACCCACCTCGGGTACCGGCAGTACCACAGCGACGTGAGGAGACAGGACTTTTTTAAGGCCTTCGAGGCCGTTGTCAGAGACGCGATCGATATGCAGGTGGACGCTGTCGTACACGCAGGCGACTTTTTTGATTCCAGGACCCCGACCCTTGAAGACGTGCTTGAGGCGATAAGCATAATCACTCCCCTCAGGGCCGCGGGAATTCCCCTGCTCGGGATTGTAGGGAACCACGAGAGCAAGCAGAATATGCAGTGGCTGGACCTCTTTGAGAAAATGGGGCTTTGCCTCCGGCTCGGAAAAAAGCCCTACCTGCTGGGAGAAGCCGCCATTTACGGGATAGACAGTGTACCCAAATCGAAAATTCCGAGCTATGACTACGGCGGATTTGAAATTCCGGAAGGGGGCGGCTGGGCAGAAGCCGGAGCAAAAGCCGGAGGGGAAAGAGGGGCTGAAGAAGGAGAGGACGGGGGGCCGGAAGAAGGCCTGAAAACCCGCCTGAACCTTGTTGTCATGCACCAGCTCATGAACCCCTTCCCTTACGGGGAATGGGCCTGTGAAGAGGTTATAGAAAACCTGCCTTTCAGGACGGCCGCAATTCTTCTCGGAGACTACCACAAGTACGAGAAGATAAAGGTGGGAGAAGCCTGGGTCACCTATCCCGGAAGCACGGAAAGAAACAGCGCCTCGGAAAGGGAGCCCCGTTCCTATAACATAATCACCCTCGGGGAACACGGGCTTGAGATCAGCAGGCGGAACATCGAGACCCGGAAATTCCTCTTTATCAGAGCTTTCCTTAAGGAAGAGGAAAGGCCCTACGAACAGATCTTTTCAGCCGTTGACGAGTATGGGGAAGAGCTTGAGGATGCGGTCGTTTTTGTGGAAATTTCCGGAGAGGTGGAGGCAGCCCTCTCATTCAGTGAAATCGAGGAGTATATCCTTAACAAAGGGGCGCTTGTTCCCAGGATAAAGGACCTCAGGGAAATGGAGGCACTGCCGCCGGAAGAGGTCCGGGTCAGTTTTGCGGACCCTGATAGGGCGGTTGCCGAAGAGATCAAGAAGATGAACCTTACGGACGGGGGCCTGATTATAGATGAAGTCGTCCGGAGTCCCCTCGTTTCAAAAACAAACGTTGATTTCGAAACCGAGAACCGGCTGAAGGCATTAATAGAAAGGATAGACTTCAAGGGGGACCCCGATTTTCAGCTTGAATGCGGGGTTTTGGAAAATTCCGAGCCGGTCGAAGTGGTCGAGCCGGTCGAAGTGGTCGAGCCGGTCGAAGTGGTCGAGCCGGTCGAAGTGGTCGAGCCGGTCGAGGCGGCCGAGGTGATCGGGGCGGTCGAGCCGAAGATACGGGAGATGAGGGAGAAGCAGGGGATACAGGAGAAACAGGCAACAAAAACCCTGCCCGGCCCGAAACAGGCAGAGAGTATTCAGGAAAAAACGGCAGCCGAAGAAGCAGAAAATCCAGCATTCGCTGAAAATAGGGTCGCAACGGAGATGAAGGGGATAAGCCCCGAATCATTCTTTTCCGGGCAGACCGCCGGTTTGTGGGAAAACGCGCAGCCTGAAATCCCGAAAGCCGGAAAACAAATGGAAAAAGCGGATAAAAAGGAAGAAGCAAGCCCAGGAAAAACAGAGCCGGAAAAAACCGAAAAAACCGAAAAAATCAAAACAGAAAAAACCAAAACAGAAAAAACCGAACCTGAGCCGGGAAGAAAAGGGAAAAAAGCCGGGACTCCAGCCCCCAGGCAACGCAACTTTGGTGATTACCTATGAAACTGAAAAACCTGCACGTTGAAAATATCCGGAGTTACAGAAAGCTGGACATCGCTTTTGAAGACGGGGTAACCGTAATCTCCGGGGTAAACGGGAGTGGAAAGTCTAGCCTTCTTGAGGCCTGTTTCATGGGACTTTTCGGAAGCAAGATCCTCTCAAAGGACTTCGTGCTTGCGGACATGATCTTCAAGGGCGAGGAAAAGGCGGCAATAGACCTTGATTTCGAGCACATGGGAAGAGACTACCGGCTTGAGCAGGGCTTTCGCCATTCAAAAAATAGCAAAAGCGCCTCGAACTCAAAGTGCGTGCTTTACGTGGACGGGGAAAGTCTTGTGGACCAGACCGGCCGGACCTATGAGGAGGTCTGCTCCCTCCTGAAAATGGACGAGGAGGCCTACCAGAACTGTGCCTATATCCGGCAGGGGGAAATCGATGTGCTCATCAACGCAAAGCCGAAGGACAGGCAGCGGATGATCGATGAGCTCCTCCAGCTCGGAAAACTTGAGGAGTACCGGGAACGGGTGAGAAGCGCAAAAACAGGGATAGGAAGGCTTGAACGAGACGCAAAAATCAGCCTCCGGGACGTGCGGGCGGAAATTGAGAATATAGAAGAAACCGGCCCGGTTCAGGCCCTTAATACTGCCCGGGAAAAAGCTAAAACGAGCGACGAGGAACTTAAAAAACTTAAAGAGATAAAGGAGTCCGCAGCCTCTGAAAAGGAAAAGCTCGACCACCGGCTTGCGGAATATAAGGAAAGAGCAGCGGAAATCGGAAAACTGAAAGCTGAAACCGAAAAAGCCAGGCAGGAGAAAGGGAAGTGCTTCGGGGAAAAAGAAAAACGGGATCGGGAAATCCGACAAAAGAAAGAAGCCTGGCGGGAACTGGAGGATGAAAATTCCGTAATCCGACAGGAAGCCGGATTCGGAGACCTCGAAGTCGAAACCCTGCTCCTCAGACAGGAAAAAGAAGAAGCCCTTGCCCGGGAGAAGCTAAACGGGATTTCAAATGAGCTGGCCCTTGTCCTTAAAGATAAAAATACCCTGGAAAAGATGGCAGGAGACCTGGAAAAGGATATAAAAGAGGCCGAAAAAGCTGCCGAAAAGTGCAAAACGGATATCGAGGCCGAAAAAACCGGGATCGAGGCAAAGCAGAGGAAAAGTCTGGAACTTGAAGAAAAAAGTTCCGAGATCAGGGCAAAAGCCGGGATCAAAACCGGGATCAAAACCGGGA
>JAQVBP010000046.1:2655-8428 GCA_028690255.1 Methanosarcinaceae archaeon | reverse complement strand
CCGGGATCAAAACCGGGATCAAAACCGGGACTAAAACCAGAATCGAGACTAATAACGGAACCGAAACCGATATCGAAATCTGGAAAGACGGTACTGAAATCGGGGTTCTTGTAAAGGAAAGGGAAAAAAAGGAAAGCCTTCTTCGGGACCGGAAAAACGAAATTGCAAACAAACTCTCGCTTGCCGGAAAAGAGAAGGAAAACTCCGATGAAGCTCTTGGAACTCTTGAAAAAGAGATAAAAACCTGCCGGGAATCCATCCGGGAATCCGGAGAAAAACTTGGAATCCTGGAACTTGAAATGGAAAAGACCGAGCGGGAAATCCTGAAGCTTCGGGAAGAGAAGGCCGGAGTCCTTGAGGCCTTTAAAAAACTCGGATTTGATGCGGAAAAGCTGGACAGGCTGGAGGAAATAAACGACCTCCTGCAGGAGAACAAAAACCGGCTCCACGGGAATTCGAAAGAGCTGGAGACCCGTATAAAGGAACTTGGAAAAAGCATTCTCAAGAACCGGAAACTTCTGGCCGAGGGGAAATGCCCGACCTGCGGGCAGGAGCTTGAAGGGTCAGAGGTTTCGGGTACTGTCGAGGAGGCGGAAAAAGAAAAGGAGAAGCTTTCCGGAAAACTTGCGGAGCTTGAGGACCAGCAGGGGGAGCTTGAGAAAAAGCTTGGGGACCTGAAAGCGGCCCGAAAACTTGAGAAGCAAATTTCCGGGTACGAAAAAGAGCTTGAGAAATTTCAGAACAATACTGAAAATTCGGAGAAACTGCTCGAGACCCATAAGGCCCGGATCGAGGAAGAGGGCCGGAAACTCGTTGGGCTTGAGGCCGGAAAAGAGGGGCTTGAAAGCCGGAAAAAGGAACTGTTCTCGGAAATCGAGGCCCTGAAAGAGCAGGAAGAAGAGGCTGTAAAGGCTCACCTGGAAAGTGAAACCCTCCTTGGGGAGGCAAAGGCCTTTGAGAAAAAGCTTTCCGAAAACGCAGCTGAAATCGAGAAACTCAAAGGGAAAATCCAGGCCTCTGAAACCCTGATCGAGAGCTACGGGAAAAGGGCAGAGGAACTTGAAGAGAGGATAAGGGAGCTTGAGACCCGGAAAAGCGAAGGAAAAGCAGAGCTCGAAAAACTCAGGCTGGACATCCTGGCCCTGAATGAAAAGGAGGAAGCCGGGAAAAAGGCCCATTCGGATTCCGAGAAGCTCCTTGCGAAGGCCAAACAACTCAGGGAAAACCTGCTTGGTATAACAAACATAGGGCACCAGATTTCCGGACTTGAGGCCGAAATTCGGAACCTCGGGGTAACCATAGGTTTTCTGGATAAGGAAATTCAGGAAAAGAGCGAAAGCTTCCGGAAACTCGAAGAAAAAATGCAGGGGACCGACCTTCCCGGCCTGGAACACAGGCGGGCCCAGTTCGAGGACGCTCTGAAAAATATCGAGAAAAATATAGGGGAAATATCGGCGGAAAAAGACGGAGTCCTGAAAGAAATCGGCAGGATAGAGACCACTTTAAAACGCCTCTCGGCCCTCAGGGAGGATAAAAAAGCCCTGGAAAACAAAAGAACTTACCTTGAAGCCGTGGGCAAAAACGCCGACGAGCTTGAAAACGCCTATATGCGCATCCGGGCTGACATGAGGGCTAAAAACATCGGGGCACTTTCCAAGCTCCTGAATGAGATGTTTTCCTTCATGTACGCAAACAACGCCTATTCCCATATCGAGCTGGACCCCGAGTACAACCTTACCGTGTACAGAAAAGACGGGGTCCCTCTGGAACCCAAACTCCTGAGCGGCGGGGAAAGAGCCATTTTCAACCTCATACTGCGCTGCGCCATCTACCGCCTGCTCTCCCTCGGATTCTCCGGGGAGAAAGGTGACAACCTGCCCCCCATGATCCTGGACGAACCAACCGTTTTCCTGGACAAAGGCCACATCAGACAGCTCCTTAAACTCATCGACCTGATGCGAAACATAGGGGTGGGCCAGATTATAGTGGTCTCCCACGACGAGTCCCTGATCGATTCTGCGGACCACGTCTTCCACGTCGAAAAGGACCCCCTGACCAACATGTCCTCGATTAGTAAAAATTAAGGAAGGGGGGTAAAGGGTCTTCAATTTAGATTGCAGACCGCTGGTCTGGCCGGATCAAAAATATTGCAGGCCCCCCTCCCCTTTAAATTCGATCTATCGAAAAAAAACGGCCTCATCGCCCGGCGCGCGCGGACATGAACGAAAAAAGACGACAATTAAGGAGGGGATGGTTTTTGAAATCGTCAGCTCTAACCGGCCCCTGGAATAAGTGGTTCAAAACCGAATTTGCCATAGCTTTCTGAGTTCTATTTTTCAGAAAAACGGCCACCTCACCGCCCGGCTTGCCGGACGGCCTTTTCATAATGACAAAGCAAAATCAAATCCCGCGCTAAACCGTATCTGGTATTTCTAATTCGATTTTTCTTTTTCTGAAGACCCAAGATTTCTTTTTTGAGCTGATATGCCCATATCCGGCCCGTCCACAGGTGGTTTCATCTAAATTTCGTGATCTGAGCAGTGAATAGCGCTTCATCTGTCTGGTCATCACGAAAAGGCCGCGCTGCGCGCGTGACAAGAATGATGGAAGACGCCAATTACGGTTTATCTGGCATTTTCAGTCCGCTTGAGCGTAGCGAAACGGACGCCGTGCTGTTGCACTTACAGTGCAACTAAAAGAAAAATCAAAGATTTTTCTGATGTTGCGGTTTCATCGCAACTCCCAGTAAATCTTCGATTTACTGTGATCCCGAAGCGGAACTCGGGGAAGACGACTATTAAGGAAGTTCCGGTTTTTGAAATTATCAGCTCTAGCCCACCCGGTTTTCCTGAATCATCCTGTCTGACCAGGCCCGGTTTTTCAATACATATAAATCCTGAAAAAGGGATAGAAGATACCATGTCGAGAAAATTTACCAAAATGGACATTGAGATTTTTGACAAACTGGCCCCCGAAGCCCGGGGAAATCTTGTATCCCCTGAAGGAGGACACCATTTTCCCTTCATCCTGAGGCCTGTCTCACATAAGTTTGCGGAATCTTCAGAAGACTTTAGGGAGAGGCTGGAGCGGCTGAATCCCGAAGAACTCGACTACCTGGTCGGGCTTGCCCTGGATGAAATAGAAGATATCCGTTCCCTGGATGAGGACCGGGACGAGTTCATCGCGGTCGTGGCCGAAAAAATATCACCTGAGCGGGCAAAGGAAATAAAAGACCACCTCGGGATTATCTGAAATCTGAGATATGAGACCTGACCGTTAACAATACCATTTAATCAGGAAAACCATGGCACAGGAAAAACTGCTCTTCGGGACAGCAGGAGTCCCGGCCAGCGCCTCGAAAAGGACCAGCGTTGCAGGAATCGAACGCATCCGGGAGCTGGGCCTGGACTGCATGGAACTCGAGTTCGTGCAGAGTGTGAGGATGCGGGAAAACGGAGCGAAAAAGGTTCTGGAGGCCGCAGGAAAGGAAGGAGTGGCCCTCAGCGTCCATGCCCCTTACTACATCAACCTAAACTCCCTCGAAGAAGATAAACTGAAAGCCAGCATCGAGCGGATTTACCAGGCCGCAAGGATAGGAAGCCTCTGCGGGGCGGAATCCATAGTTTTTCATGCGGCTTTTTACCAGAAAAGCAGCAAAGAGGAAGCCTACGCGAAAGTCTCGAAAACTCTCCGGGAACTGGGCGAAAGGCTGCGGAGCGAAGGAATTCCGGCAGTCCTCAGGCCCGAGACCATGGGGAAAAGTTCCCAGTTCGGGACCCTGGAAGAAGTGCTTTCCCTGAGCAGGGAAATCGAAGGAGTCAGGCCCTGCCTGGACTTTTCCCACATGCACGCAAGGGAAGGAAAAGATAACTCCTATCCCGAATTTGCAGGCATTCTGGAACGGGTCGAAGAGACGCTTGGAAAGGAAGGCCTGTACGATATGCACATGCACGTCTCGGGGATCGATTACGGCAAAAGCGGGGAAAAGAAACACCTCCTTCTTGAGGAATCCGATTTCAATTATCCCGAACTCCTGAAGGCCCTGAAAGAGTTCGGGGTAAAGGGCCTCCTTATCTGTGAGAGTCCCAACCTTGAAGGAGACGCCCTGCTGCTTAAGAAAAGTTATGAGGGCCTGTAAAAAAGAAAGGTTTTTAATTATTCAGAAATGTTTTGGATTTTTTAGGGAGGCTGATTTAAATGTGGTGTGTCGGCTCCCCGCCATCCACCGGCTCCTCAAAGCCTTCCAGCCAGCAGAACCCCCCTCCGTCCCTGTTAACTGTTCCGACATTTAGCTCGATTCCGCTTTTTTCCACGTAGTCCCGAATACGCTGCAGGGCATGATCGACCATCCCGCCGCCGGTCAGGATGAGGCAGCGTTTGCCGCAGAGGGCGGTCAGGAGAGACCTGTCGATTACGCCTGAGCTTACGTCGAGGTAAATGCCGTCTTCTTCGGCAAGCGTCTTGCTTCTCTTGCCCATAGCCCCCACGAAATCGATTTCTCCTTCATTGATAACTTCTATGACTTCGGAATGGGAGTAGCTGTCCGTATCGTAAATGAGGATGCAGCCCGCCTTGAAGCCCCTCCGGCTGATTTCCGCAATGGCTTTTCCTTCAGGGTGGATGTGCAGGACTCTGGCGTTGATGGCTTCATAGGGGGAGTTCTGGGCGTATTCCCCGTAGAGCACCCCGAGGTTCAGGGTATCGCCTTCTTTGACGCCGGGAGGAACATCGACCCACATAAGGTCAGGAGGTTTCAGGGCGTTTACGAGTTCGGGCACGGTTTTCGGGGAACTTCTCCCGTTAGTCAGGCCCCGTCTTTCGATCTCATTGTAGATTTCAAGGGTTGAAGGCTGGCGCAGGTTTGCTTCTTTTAAAAGCTCCACGTCCCTGAAGACCTCTTCAGGAGCTCCTTCCCCTATGAGCTTGCTGTTCGACATCAGGTAGACATAATCAGACCAGCGGTAGGCCAGGTCAACGTCATGGGTCGAGATGATGAGGGTGCTTCCGAAATGGTTGAACTCGTTGAGGAGGTCCATGATCTCGTCCGCTCCGACCGGGTCCAGGTTTGCAAGGGGCTCGTCCAGGATGATGACCTCAGGCTCCATTGCCATTATTCCCGCTATTGCCACCCTCTTTTTCTGCCCTCCGCTCAGGTGGTGGGGAGGCTTGTCCTTCAGGTGGATAAGCCCGACCTGCTCAAGGGCCCGATCGACCAGTTCCCGGACCTTTTCCTTCGGGAGGTCAAGGTTCGTGGGGCCAAAGGCGACGTCCTGATAGACGGTAGGGGCAAAGAGCTGGTCATCGGAATTCTGAAAAACTATTCCGATGGATTTGCGGATCTCTCTGAGGGCTTTTGAGCCGTATTTGAAAGGGGCCCCGTGGAAGAGGATCTCGCCTTTTTTAGGTTTCAGGGTCCCATTAAGGAGCAGGAAAAGCGTGGACTTTCCCGAACCGTTTTTTCCCACGAAGGCGATCTTCTTCCCTTTATTTATTTTGATATCAAGATCCTGGACGGCCACGGTCCCGTCAGGATAAGAGTAAGTAAGCCCTCTGGTTTCGAGAATTGTCATTTTTTTGCCTCAAATAAATGAAATGTTTTTACATCGAATAGATAAAATATAAAATGTTTTTACATCGAATAGATAAAATATATTTACATCAAACAAATTGAATATATTTACATCAAACAAATTGAATATATTTACATCAAACAAATTGAATATATTTACACCTAACAGATCGAATATTTTTGAATCAATCGGATTAAATGTTT
>JAQVBP010000046.1:0-2555 GCA_028690255.1 Methanosarcinaceae archaeon | reverse complement strand
GAATATTTTTGAATCAATCGGATTAAATGTTTTTACCTCAAACAATCTGGATATTTTTTGTGAAATGGAGCAACGCAAGGGTTGCCAGGAAATATATTGAGGTGAGCAGCAGCTCGGGGGCCTTAACAGGCCTTTTGTTTTCAAACAAGGACATTTTTCCGTTATAGCACCTGGAATCCATTGACACAAAGAGCCTTTCCCCCTGTTCCCAGGAACGGATGAAAAGCGTGCTCACAAGCATCGAATATGAATGAAATGAGTGTCTGAAATTCCCATAGCCGAGCCGGACCGTCTGGGCATATTTTATGCTCAGGGCCATTTCCAGAAAAACAAAGATATAGCGATAGATCAGCATGGAGAGCTCAATCACGGAATCAGGCAGCCTGGTTGCCTTGAGGACTGCGAAGAGTTCGATCATAGGGGTTGTCAGGGACAGGAAGTAAAGGCAACACATCCCGCTTACGGACCTTGCAAGCACGAGGAGCGCCAGGGCCAGCCCGTCCGCCCGGACGGTAAGAGGATAGCCCAGGAGGGAAAGGGAATACAGTTCCGGCCCGGTTCCGGAAAAAAAGGCTATAATAAGGGCCCCCATTCCTGCAAACCCTAAGGGTGCAACGAGCAGTTTGAGGTAAAGTTTAAGGGGAGCTTTTCCCAGGAACACGGTTGCAAAAGCCATGCAAATAGTCATAAAAAAGGGAGGGATGGGCGAATTTGAAGAAACTCCCGCAAGCAGGCCGAAGGCTACGATTGCCAGTTTCAGCCAGTTGTTCCGATACCTGAGGGGACTTATCAGGGCATAATCGTCAAGGATGTTTGTCATGTCAATCAGTATAGATATTCTTCAGAAAGGAAACAGTAGATATACAGGAATAAAATACTCAAAGATAAAAAGAAGAGACAAAGAATAAAAGCTTTCCTTTCCGGGGGGAAAAGGAAAGCAAGTTTTGTGGTGTTACTTATATAATACCGGAATGTATAAAAAAGTTTTACAGGCCCTGCTCAGGGGCCCGGTCCGGAAGAACGGTCAGAGTAATCGGGATTTACTTTTGGATTCTTTACTGTTCTTATAGCCAAGTTCGTTTTCATACTTGTTTTTGGCCCTGTAATATCCAAGGAAGTAGCAGATAATCCCCGATCCGAAAGCGGCCTGGAGTCCGAAGAGCAGGCTTTCGATTTCCCCGCTTGGGGGCTCCCAGATGGGGTTTGCGATAGGTTCATAATTCCCGTCGGTCAGTTCCATGATTACGCCTTCGGCTTCCCCGTCAGCTCCTCCGTATTCGGCATCGGTTGTGGAGGACATGTAAAGGAACTGGCCTGCAAAGACCAGGAAGATTGCAAGTACGATAAGTTCGAGTTTTCTGCTCATGCTGCAACTCCCTTGATTTTTCTGACCACGGCTTCCTCGACGACTTTAAGTTCCACAAGGATATCGCTCTTGACGTTTATCACGTACTTGAAAAGCAGTGCAGTAATAGCGCCTTCCATGATTGCGATAGGGACCTGAGTAACCGCAAAGACGGTTGCGAACCTTCCGAATGAAGCTGTGAATCCTCCGGTCGGGTCCGGGAAAGCAAGGGCAAGTTCCACCGAGGTCGTAACATAGGTCGCCCAGTCTCCAAGGGTTGCGGCCAGGAAGACAACGAGGAAGAAGTTGAGGTTGGCTTTCATACCTGCTTTATAGATCAGGTAGGCCACCACAGGCCCGACTATGCCCATGGAAAAAACGTTTGCCCCAAGAGTGGTCAGTCCGCCGTGGGCCAGGAAAAGGGCCTGGTAAAGCAGCACGATAACTCCCAGAACGGCCGAAATCGCCGGCCCGAAGATTATTGCGGCCATCCCGGTTCCCGTGGGGTGTGAGCAACTCCCAACAACCGAGGGCAATTTGAGGGATGAAAGGACAAAGACGAATGCACCGGCCACCGCAAGGAGAGGTAATATCTCGCGTTTTTCGTTTACAAGTCTATTCAGCTTATAAATACCATAAGCGATCACAGGGATGGAGATCGCAAACCAGATTTGCCACCAGGGAGTAGGCAAAAACCCTTCCATTACGTGCATAAAATCACCTGCATGAAGAAAATCAACTTAAAATGATTCTTAAAATGATTCTTAAAATGATTCTTAAAATGATTCTTAAACCGTTATTAGAATTCAGGTAAATATTATTGTTATAAAGACAAGTTAAATTGTGTAAAATGATACATAAAGGTTACGGTGTCAAAAACAAGTAAACCCGTTGCGCCAATAAAAGACGTAATGTTAAAAATAGTTAATGGATTATGAGTTAAGCATACAAAAACAAACAAACTTGATTAATTTAGAACATAATTGATGAATTATATTATGCTTATTTATCAATATAATTTTCAGAAATTCACTAGCTACCGGTTTTTTCAAAATTAGTACATCAGCTGAGTTAGATATCAGAAGGCAAAGTGTTAAATATTTTTCACTGCATTGGTAAATTAATTTATCCTGTGATTCTGCCGGGGAAACAGAGTTCAAATGGGGGATTTACCTATAGTGAAAATACCGATTGGAAAAAAACCTACTGA
>JAQVBP010000045.1:17341-20429 GCA_028690255.1 Methanosarcinaceae archaeon | reverse complement strand
CTCCAGCTTGATCACCTGGAAATGGGCTTACAATATATTCCGTAGCCCCGACTGTTGTTGTTAAAAGAAAAAATAATAAACAGACAATAAGCTTTTTTTCAAGCTTAGTGCTGGTAAACATTAAATGTATAGTCTTCCGTGCCACTGACCGATTCTCCGTAAACCTTGAATCTCCATGTGCCCTGTTCGACGTATCCCTGGGCAGGGTCTATATATAGGTGTATCCTGCCATTTACGCCATCATAATTGTCTCGGTAAGTCCCGAGCTTGCTTCCAGAAGGTGTATATATGGTAAGAGTCAGGGAATCACCTGTGTCCCCCCAGTTCAAATCCACTTCCAGAGAATTGACTCCTGAGCCTACGCTTACATAGTGATTTATGGTCTGCCCCTGAGTTATGTAATGGGTTGAAAGTAGGGCAAAAGCTGGGACCTCAACATCAGAGAAATCTTCCGGATAGGGACTGATTATGTATTCTTTTTCAGAAGAAACTGAAGAAGCCTCAGGAGAAGGAGTTACAATATACTCTTCTCCGGCTGAGACTGCAGGTCCGACAAGCAGACTTGTAACCATACATAATAGGAATACTTTCCATATTTTCATACTGTCACCATGGGGGGTTAGAAGTCTGAGCATATATAGTTTCTCTCCAAAGTATCAAACAATCAGCACCCCGGCAATTTTTAAAATATTGCAAAAATATATCCCCGTTTCTCTGAAAAAAAAGCACAGGTCACCTTTGTCTGATAGATTGTTTCAAAAAAAGAGGGGTTGTGAGGACGTTATTTCCCCGTCCCGATCAGTATAAAATCGTCAATATTATATACAGGTTCTAAAAGAGATTAGAAAAACTGCTCCCGACTCTAAATCAATAAACAATTGCCGGAAATTGGGTTTGATTCGTAAAAATGAAGTCCTGCCCGAAGTCAAGAAGCGCACATATAAAAACCGGCCCCGGTGTTGAAAGCTCTGCAAACTTGAAAATCATAAAAAATATATTTGGCCGGATATGGTGAAAACCCTTTTGAGTCTCCTGGCCCAAAATTTTGAACACGATTTTTTGTATTACCAGGAATAGGGCTGGTTATTGTGGTTCAGAAAACCCGGGCCCTCAACTGCCGACGCAGGAAGCCGGGCGTTTTAAGAATAATACAAAACGGATGCACACTTTTACACCTCTGTTTTTTGAGAAGAAATGGAGATTTCAACATCCAGCACAGGATCTGTGAAGTCAATTTTTATTTGTATCATCACGAAAAGGCCGCTCGCTTACACGACCGGTGAGAGGGCTGCCGTTGACAATGTGAAGTACTTTCAGACCAAAATAATGAATGGGCCTTTTCTCAGGAAGCTTTCTTTCAAAAAATAGAAATTGTGGAAGTATATTCTTTTCTTCTCCCGGAAATATCAAATCGTACCTTTTATTCATACACTCAACAAAAATTCAGATAAGCTGCTTTCCGGCCTCTGTTCCGGACTTGCACTCATAAACTTCCGTAATTTTCATAATCGCAAGGGCCTTTGCAGGGTATTTGTCTCCGAGCTCCCTGACCATTTTGTACATTTTTTCGTATTCATCCCCATCGGTCCTCAGGTCGATATCCCCTTTGATCTGGAAACAGCCCCTGATTTCAGGCCCCCATACATAGATTGCAGCCCTGGGGTTTTCATCAAGGTTCGCACGGGTCTTCAGGAAGTAGTTGTCAGCAATCCAGATGGTTTCCCCGTCTTCCTGAAGCTTACAAAAACCTATTGGCACGACATTCGGGTTTCCGTCTTTAGAGGCGGTAGCAAGCGGGAAGATTCTCATTTTGGAAAAATTTTCACTCATTTCTTCTGTTAGTTTTGCCATCTCTATTCACCTGTATTAATTTTTGCTTTTATATAGAGGCGGCCTTAATATAATTGTACTGTTCAATAATTTCAGTGAGCTGAATTATTGATAAAAAAGCTTTCCAAAAAAGTAAAAGCCAGGCTAAATCCAAGCAAAAAAAGGTTAAATCCAGTCAAACGCCAGTTCATCTAAATTTCAGAGGCCGGGCTCCCAGCCTCTAATGAAATTGAAAAAAGATGGGATACTCATCCGAAAATCTTGTCAAGGAAATACTGGTGGATACGCAGGTCTCCGGTAAGTTCCGGGTGGAAAGCAAGGGCCATCACATTTCCCTGCTCGGCCGCAATAACCATGCCGTCAAGCTCCCCGAGTACGCGCACACCTTTTCCGCATTCCGTAATCCCCGGGGCCCGGATGAAAATTCCGGTATAGGGTAAATCGAAAATCTCAAGCTCAAGTTCCGCCTCAAAAGAATCCCTCTGCCTTCCAAAAGCGTTCCTGTTCACCTTTGTGTCCATAATCCCGAGTAATTCCTGGCTGGTCTTTTCAACCTGCTCGTCCCCCTCCTTTGCAAGCACGATAAGCCCGGCACAGGTCCCGAGAATAGGAACCCCACGGGATGCAGCCTCCTTAATTTCTTCGGCAACCCCCTCCCGGGCCAGTAACCTGCAAAGTGTGGTACTCTCCCCGCCGGGGATCACAATCCCGCTACACTCCGGGACAATGCCCTTATGCTTGATCTCAACAACCTCGGCTTCTTCCCCTCTCTCAACAAGGGCCTTTCTCAAAGCCTCAGCATGTTCGGAAACCGCTCCCTGAATAGCAATTACGCCGATTTTCATTGAAAACACCTGTTTTAAAAAATAAGTCCTTAAAGTTGATTATTTAATCAAAGATTTTTCAAAAATAAATTGACTTAAAAATTGGATTTGTTGATCTGAAATTAAAACTTATTTGGAAATCTAAATTGATTTCATTGGTCATCGGTTAAGGAATTTTCTTGCCTGTATGCTATCGATTTTGGAATCGAAATTAATTCATTATTTGGACTCCAAACCTAAAATCGATACCTTGTTCCACCCCCCCATCAACGTAAATTATATATCATTGTTGCAAAGATGGAGGCAATTTATCACGATACCTCACTTAACCGAAGACGCATGAAATTGATTTGAAAATCTAAATTGATTTGAAAATCTAAATTGATTTGAAAATCTAAATTGATTTGAAAATCTAAATTGATTTGAAAATCTAA
>JAQVBP010000045.1:7576-17241 GCA_028690255.1 Methanosarcinaceae archaeon | reverse complement strand
TTTATCACGATACCTCACTTAACCGAAGACGCATGAAATTGATTTGAAAATCTAAATTGATTTGAAAATCTAAATTGATTTGAAAATCTAAATTGATTTGAAAATCTAAATTGATTTGAAAATCTAATAAATTTAAAAATTGAATAGATTTGAGCCTCCTTCCAGATGACCGGAAGAAAGCTCATTTTCAAAAATAAATTAACCGTTTAGTCCGCTTGAGCTCGCGAAGCGAACGAAACGGACCCCATGCTGTTGCACTTGCAGTGCAACTCCCAGGAAATCTTCGATTTCCTGTGATCCCGAAGCGGAACTCGGGCGCTTGAGCTCGCGAAGCGAACGAAACGGACCCCGTGCTGTTGCACTTGCAGTGCAACTCCCAGGAAATCTTCGATTTCCTGTGATCCCGAAACGAAATTCGGGTTACCAGCCGCGTTCTTGCAGGCCCTCTCCCTTCGGGATTGTGTCGGCGCTGATACCTTTCATGCCTTCGCCAATGCCCTTGGAGATTTCTACGAGTTTTGCGGGGTCGTTGTAATTGTTTACGGCTTCCACGACTGCCTTTGCCATAAGTGCCGGGTTTTCGGCCTTGAAGATCCCGGACCCTACGAAAACTCCGTCTGCTCCGAGCCTCATCATAAGGGCCGCGTCGGCAGGGGTTGCAACTCCGCCGGCTGCGAAGTTCACGACAGGCAGACGCTGCATCTCAGCGGTCTCCATCACAAGCTCGATCGGGGCCTCGATTTCCCTGGCGACCTTGATCAGTTCTTCCTTGGTCTTGCCTGCAAGGGCCCGAATTTCGCCCTGGATCTGCTTCATATGCTTAACAGCCTGGCTGACGTCTCCGGTCCCGGCTTCTCCTTTCGTGCGGATCATTGCAGCACCTTCGTTAATCCTGCGGAGAGCTTCTCCGAGGTTCCTTGCGCCACAGACGAAGGGCACGGTGAACTCGGTCTTATCGATGTGGAAGTAGGGATCGGCAGGAGTCAGGACTTCGGACTCGTCCACCATGTCTGCGCCGAGAGCTTCGAGGATTTCAGCCTCAACAAAGTGCCCGATCCTGGCCTTTGCCATAACGGGGATTGTAACGGTATCGATGATCTGCTGGATGATTTCCGGGTCAGCCATCCGGGCAACGCCTCCGGCTTTCCTGATGTCGGCAGGCACGGCATGAAGGGCCATGACAGCAACTGCTCCGGCTTCTTCTGCGATTCTGGCCTGCTCCGGGGTCGTAACGTCCATGATCACTCCTCCCTTCTGCATCTTTGCAAAGCCCCGCTTGATCAGTTCGGTCCCGTGTCTCAATTTTTCAAAATCCATGAATGTCATCCTCTTTGATTGATAAGTGGTATTATTCAAAGGTATTTTCTGTAATGCTTCCTTTATCGCAGTCTCTTGACCACATTTAAGGGTATTATCTTCGGTGCGGTATTTATTACTGCTGGCTTATGAATTGTGAATACCTTGAATAGTAAAAGGCTTTATTTAAGTTATTCTCTAGCCACATCCGCACATTGCAAATTATATTAAACCCGACCCCCGGATCTTTAAAGTTTTGCCTTTTTTAATTGTCATATTAAATCAGCCTCCGATTTCACCGGTTCCAGAACTCCGGGGTAAAGAGCACGATCACGGTATAAACTTCAAGTCGACCTATCCACATGTTTGCGATAAGGATCAGTTTCCCGAGCGGGGGGATCGAAGCAAAGGTGCCCATCGGGCCAACCACGTTGAAGCCGGGGCCGATGTTTCCAAGCGTTGCGATTGAGGCCGTAATCGAGCTTATGAGATCCAGACCGAGCACCGAGAGGATGACGGTACTTGAAAGATAGATCAGCAGATAGATCACCACAAAAGAGACGATCGAGTTCACGACCTCATCGGGCACGCTTTTGCCATTGAACTTGATGGCCTTGATGGCTCTCGGGTGCATGACCTTGAAAAGCTCCCTCCTGCCGTGCCTGAGGAGGAGGAGAATGCGGACAACCTTGATCCCTCCTCCCGTAGAACCGGCGCAACCCCCGATGAACATGACCGTCAGGAGGATCATTTTTGCAGAATCGGACCATAAGTTAAAGTCCACTGTAGCGTATCCGGTCGTGGTTATGATTGAGACCACCTGGAAGATGGCGTACCGGAAGGACGTAAAGAGATCTGTACCCATGTCCCTCCAGAGCAGGATGGTAAGGAGGGCTGAGGCCGCAAGCACGGTAGCTGTGTAGAAACGGAATTCGTCGTCCTTGAAGAGATATTTCTTATTGACATAGAGGGCCCTGTAGTGCAGGGCAAAGTTCGCCCCTGCCACAAACATGAAAAAGGTGATGATGGCCTCTACAAGGGGGCTTTCAAAAGCCGCTACACTCTGACCGTAAGGGGAAAAGCCGCCGCATGCCATAGTGGTGAAAGTATGGGTTATTGCGTCATAAAAAGAGAGGCCCGCAAGAAGGAGAGCAAGGACTTCAACAATGGAAATCACAAGATAGACCATCCAGAGGATCTTTGCGGTTTCCCGGATCCTGGGTTTTAACTTATCTTCCGTGGGGCCAGGAGCTTCGGCCCGGAACATCTGTCGGCCGGCAACTCCGAGTTTGGGCAGGATGGCAATGAAAAGAACGATAATTCCCATACCACCAAGCCACTGCATCATGCAACGCCAGAAAAGGATGCTCCTGGAATGACTCTCGATATCCACAAGGATGGTCGAGCCAGTCGTGGTAAAGGCGGACATGGACTCAAAAAGGGCATTTAAAGGGGTAATTCCGTCCATAGCAAAGGGAATTGCTCCGAAGACCGCGGCTGCAAGCCAGCCAAAGCCCACAATGGCAAACCCCTCTTTAAGCAGCCATTCCCCCTCGGATTTATATGTGAGCAGGAGGAAGCCTACGAGGCAGGTTATCAGAATCGCAATCAAAAAAGGAGTAAGGCTCTCCCCGTAGTAATAAGCCACGGCCAGGGGTATTATCATCAGCATTCCGAGAAAGCGGAGCAGGCCACCAAGAACGTAAAGGACGATCTTAGAATTCATGTATTATCCTCTGTTTTTATAACTATCACGCACATCCTCAACCTTTATTAAACTCTCAGGCGATAAGAAGAGGGGACCCCTGTCCCCTGTCCCCTGTCCCCGAAGAAAGCAGAGAAGGGGAGTTCATTCATCAGGCATCATCTAAAAAATTTTTCCACTAATGGGACCGTGGAGGATAGCGCAAAGATAATTACCCTATCCCCTTCCCGGATTATGGAATCTCCTCTGGGGATAATGATATCGTTTTTCTGCACCACCATGGTGACAATTGCACCTTTTGGGAATTTTACCTTGCTGAGGGTTTTTCCCACAATTTTCGATTTTACGGAGGCCGTATACTCGATGATCTCCGCTTTCTCCCCTTCGATGCTGGTAAGAGCCTGTATGCCCCGACCCATGGTAAGCTTGAGAACCTCGTTTACGGTTGCCTCTCTGGGACTTACCGCGATGTCGATACCCACCATTTCAAAAAGGGGGACATAATCCGAACGATCAGCTCTGGCAATCACCTTTTTTGCCCCCAGTTGCTTTGCCAGAAGGGAGCAGAGAAGATTTTTCTCGTCACTATCCGTAACCGCAACAACGACGTCCATGTCCTCAATACTCTCCTCTTTGAGAAGGCTTACATCCGTGCCGTCCCCATTGAGTACGAGGGCATTTTCCAGCATTTCCGCAACCTCAATGCAGCGACTTTTCCGGTATTCGATGATTTTGAGGTCCGAGTTTTCATCTTTATCAATCAGTTTAGCAAGGAAAAAACCCACTATCCCGCAGCCAATGAGTAGAATCCGGTTCCTGCGTGGCCCCTGGTGTCCGCCGAAAAAGTTGTTGAGGTTCTCCATAGCGGCGGGTTTTCCTATGATTACCATATGGTCATTGGCCATGATGATATCATCCCCGCAGGGAATGATGATTTCTCCTTCTCTGAAAACTGCACTCACAATACAGCAGTCTGAAAGCCGGAAATCCTGTATTTTTTTTCCCACAAGCTCATTTTCAGGGCTGATTGCAAACTCCATCATCTGGACCTTGCCCTCGGCAAACATTTCCACATCAATTGCCGAAGGACTTGAGAGCAACTCGGCCACTTCGGATGCAAGCGCCAGTTCCGGACAGATCATGAGATCGACCCCCACCTGGGCTCTTGAAGTTACGGGCACGTTTATATAATCAGGATTGCTGACCCTTGCTATGGTTTTTGTTTCCTTTTCCCTGGGCAAGGACTTTATAATAAGCTTGGCTGTCATACAGGCTACAATATTTACCTCATCAATACCCGTGACAGCAACCAGAAGATCGGTATCCTGAAGAACGTTAGAAAGAACGTCGGCATTTGCGCCATTTCCCTCCAAAACCTGGACATCCAGTTCGTCTGCTCTTTTCAAAGCCTCTTCATCTTTTTCAATGACAATTACATCGTGTGTCAGAGAAAGAGCCTTTGCAATATGATAACCGACTTCACCTGCTCCTATTATTACCGCTTTCATAAGATTCCTTCGAAAGAGGACTGTTTGCTGATAGATTAATTTGTATATTTAAGTATTCTTTGGAAACACCCCGATAATTGGGACGTTAAATACCCTTCTTCGCCTCCTTCAGCTTCGAGGAAGGGGTCTTCCCATTGTGGGCATAAACGGACCTGATTAACATAAAGCTTATGCTATTATTTATGCCATAATCTCCAAACTGTAACTATGATTTGTTATAGTTGAGGAATCCATAACTATTTTTAAAAATATATCATCTAAAAAAACGTACATGTTATTCTTTTGAATAACGGGCACAAAAAATGAAATTACACATTTCACATTCATGCCAAAATATAGACGAAAATACATGCCCTGTGACTTACATGGGATAAACAGGAAGTCCCATTGTTTTAGGTCAAATACAGGCTAATCCCCGCCATTTCAATGGTGGGATACAGCCGTAGACTTCCCAAAATACCATCCAATAATAAAGATTTTAAATATACACACCCTATTATAATAGTCTGATTTTTGCTACCGGAAGCATAATAGGCTCAAGTAGGCCAATCAGACTTTGCTCTGAATTTCAAGTAAGAGGTTGTATCGGAAAGTCCTATACGTAAAACTTGAAACGTTGTTGGCGAGACAAGACTAAATCGCCATAGGGCGGTATGACGTGGGTTGAAATTCCCTGGATGCCTGCCATTTTGATGGCGGGAGCCGTCACCATGAGTGGTTGATACGCATATATCTGCGCACATCTTCAATAAAAAAGTGCATAGGTGCACCCTTATAAGATGTTCTGAAAAACTGTATAATCAGAAAATCCGGTAAAATGAAGGAGGAAGGATTCAACCTTCAAGGACATCCTTCATTTTATCAAAAAACCCTTTTTTGGCTTTCTCTCCTTTTGTACTATCAGCGTCCCCGGTTTTAGCCTTCTCTTCTTTTTTCTTTTTTCCTTCGCCCAGTTCCTCAAACTCTTCGAGCAGCTCTTTCTGTTCCTTCGTCAGTTTCGAGGGAGTTTTGAGAATAACCCTTACAAGGTGATCCCCTTTTCCGTGCCCCTGCAGGTGCTGGATACCTTTTCCCTTTAGCCGAAAGACGGAATGGGTCTGAGTCCCTGCCGGAATATTCATTTTTACCTTTCCGTGAAGGGTTTCTACAAGGATATCAGCTCCGAGCGCGGCCTGTGGGAAGTTTATCGGAAGTTCGGATATGACATCATAGTCCACCCGCTTGAAATGCCTGTGCTCCATCACGCGGAGCAGGACATAAAGATCTCCGGCCGGAGCTCCGGGTTCACCTGCTTCTCCTTCCCCGGTGAGTCTGAGAGTCATGCCCGAATCTGCTCCTGCCGGGACGCTGACGCTGATTCTTCGAGTATTCCTTACTCTTCCTGCCCCCCCGCAGACAGGACAGGGATACTCGATAATCTGGCCCCTGCCGTGACAGCTTGAACAGGGGGTGGTACTTACGAACTGCATACCGAAGGTCGTCCTGGTGGTTCTGACCTGGCCCGTGCCTCCGCAGGTCGGGCAGCTTTTCGGTCTCGTGCCTTCCTTGGCCCCGCTTCCCTTACAGGAAGAACAGTTTTCAGTCCTCGGAATGTCGAGGTCCTTCCGTACTCCGAAAGCCGCCTCTTCAAAGGTAATGGAGAGCTCATACTGAAGGTCAGATCCTCGCCTGGGCCCTCGACTCCTGTGACCTCTGCCTCCGCCTCCGAAGAACATATCAAAGATATCCCCGAACCCTCCGAAATCCGCATTCCGGAAGATGTCCTCGGCCGAGTACTGGCCGTCAATTCCGGCATGTCCGAAGCGGTCATACTGAGCCCTTTTATCAGAATCGGAAAGAACAGCATAGGCCTCGGAAATTTCCTTGAACTTTTCCTCTGCCCCCGGTTCATCGCTCCTGTCCGGGTGGTATTTCAGGGCAAGTTTCCGGTATTTTTTCTTGATCTCGTCGGCCGAGGTGTCCTTTGAGACCCCGAGAATTTCATAGTAATCACGTTTATTTGCCATCAGGATTACCCGCTTAGTTTAAAAAAAGATAGTGAGTGCCGGAAAGGCCTCACAATTAATATATTTTAATTTAGATGAGCCGGATTTTCCGGTTCAGGCTTTCTTCTCGTCATCGACGACTTCATAGTCCGCGTCAACGACCGTATCTTCAGGGCCTTTCGCATCCGGTGCACCTTCTCCGGCTGCCTGCTGGGCTGCGGCTGCTGCCTCCTGAGCTTTCTGGTACATAACAGTGGAGACCTCATAGACGGCGTTCTGGAGAGCTTCGGTTTTGGACTTGATTTCCTCGAGGTCCTCGCCTTCAAGAGCCTTTTTCAGGTCCTCGACTGCGGCATTTATCTTGGACTTCTGCTCTTCCGTTGCGACTTCCTCAGCTTCCTTCAGGGTCTTTTCTGCAGCATTGACGAGGCTTTCGGCGTTGTTTCGGGTCTCGACCTCTTCCTTGCGCTTCTTATCCTCTTCAGCGTGGAGTTCGGCGTCTTTGATCATGCTCTCGATCTCTTCATCCGAGAGTCCGCCAGGCTTCTTGATGGAGATGGACTGTTCCTTGCCGGTTCCGAGGTCCTTGGCATTTACGTGCAGAATCCCGTTCGCGTCAATATCAAAGGTGACCTCGATCTGAGGGATTCCTCTCGGGGCAGGGGGTATGCCGTCCAGGATGAAGCGGCCGAGGGTCTTGTTTTCGGAAGCGATTCCTCGCTCGCCCTGAAGCACGTGGATTTCCACGGAAGGCTGGCTGTCTGCAGCAGTTGAGAAAATCTGGCTTTTCTTGGTCGGAATGGTGGTATTCCTCTCGATAAGCGGAGTGGAGATCCCGCCAAGGGTTTCGATTCCGAGAGTCAGAGGGCTCACGTCAAGCAGGAGGACGTCTTTTACCTCTCCTCCGAGCACTCCGGCCTGGATGGCTGCCCCGACGGCAACGGCCTCGTCAGGATTGATGTTCTTGTAGGGTTTCTTCCCGATGAAGCTCTCCACAAGATCCACGACTGCGGGCATTCTTGTTGACCCGCCGATCAGAATTACCTTGTCGATGTCTTTGGGGGAAAGCTTGGAGTCACTGAGAGCCTGGCGCATGGAGACCAGAGTCTTGTCGAGGAGATCTTCGGTCATCTTCTGGAACTGGGCCCTTGTAAGATCAATGTCCATGTGTTTTGGGTCTCCGTCAGGACCAACGGTCAGGAAGGGCAGGTTGACGTTAGTGCTGGCCACTCCGGAAAGCTCGACCTTGGCTTTCTCGGCTGCGTCCTTGAGGCGCTGAAGCACGGCTTTGTCTTTGGAGAGGTCAAGCCCTTCGACCTTTTTAAACTCGCCAAGCAGGTGGTCTATAATACGCTGGTCGAAATCGTCTCCTCCAAGGTGAGTGTCTCCGCTTGTGGAAAGAACCTCAAAGACCCCTCCGCCAAGTTCAAGGACGGATACGTCAAAGGTTCCGCCTCCCAGGTCGTAGACAAGGATCTTCTGGTCCTCTTCTCCCTTTTCAAGCCCGTAGGCAAGGGATGCGGCCGTGGGTTCGTTGATGATCCTTAAGACTTCGAGGCCCGCAATCTGTCCGGCGTCTTTTGTGGCCTGCCGCTGGGCATCGTTAAAGTAGGCCGGAACTGTGATAACCGCCTGTTTGATGTCTTCTCCGAGGTATGCTTCAGCGTCAGCCCTGAGCTTCTGGAGAATCATTGCGGAAATTTCCTGCGGACTGTATTCTTTTCCGTGCAGGGTTACCCTGTAGTTTGCATCTCCCATGTGCCTTTTGATGGAGTAAACTGTATTGTCAGGATTCGAGATGGTCTGCCTCTTTGCGACCTGTCCTACAAGCCTTTCTCCTTTTTTAGAATAACCCACAATTGAAGGGGTGGTCCTGCTTCCCTCAGCATTCGGGATTACAACAGCCTCTCCGCCTTCCATCACTGCCACACAGGAATTAGTTGTTCCGAGATCAATACCCAGTATTTTTGCCATATTATTTCCTCACATTAGATTAATAGAGATTTAAATAGAGATTTAAATAGAGATTTAAATAGAGATTTAAATAGAGATTCTGAATTTAAAGAGTCGTGAAACGTAAGATAAAATGAATCCGATAATCTATTTTACAACTTTTATTCTTCAGTATCGTTCTTCTCAGCATTTTCGCTGCCAGCACTTTCGTTTCTGGCAACAGCGACCATTGCGGGCCTTATGACCTTCGAGTTAAGGATGTAACCCGGTTTGTAGACCTCAAAGACCGTGTGGTCCGGAAGCTCCCGAGTTTCCACATACTGCACAGCTTCATGCAGATGGGGGTCAAATTCACTGGCCTCCCCACATTCGATTTTTTCCAGGCCGTGTTTTTCAAGGATCGAATTGAATTGTCTGGAGAGCTGCTCAATTCCGTTTATTACGGAATCCATATCCCCGCTTTTCTTTGCAGACTTAAGAGCCCGCTCAAAGTTATCGGAAACTTCAAGTAACTCGACCAGAATTCCTTCAAGCACGAATTTGTGGGAATCTTCCATCTGACGAATTGACCGCTTTTTATAATTATCAAAATCCGCAGCCAGTCGGATAAGCTTTTCTTTAAGCTTTTCATTCTCTTCCCTGCAGACCTCTTCGGTCCTTAGTTCAGAGGTTTCAGGTCCCTGCCCGGATTCTGCCTTACAGGAGGCTTCATCTTTATTTTTTTCGGAGTTTTCCATTTGAGTCATCCCCATGTAAATGTTTCTACGGTTACGCTCGTCCTGGGCTGTGATTGTTTGTAATTCTATAAATAGTTTTCGTATTCAATTACTTTTCCAAAAAAGAAACAGAAAGAGAATTGTTAGGGAAAATAAGGGCTTTCTGGAATGGGAATTGGACAAAAATGCTGTCCAAAACCGAACATGAGATTCCTTGAACAACATGTGTGAAATGTCCCTACCTATCATTTAAAGCAAAGCAGGAACTATCAGGAAAGAGATTTTCTGAGGCTTGAGATAAAAACTAATATGATATTCCGTGAATAACAGGCACAAAAGATGAAAATATACATTCACTTTTATGTTAAATAAGTAAACAAAATCAGTAAACAAAATCAGTAAACAAAATCAGTAAACAAAATCAGTAAACAAAATCAGTAAACAAAATCAGTAAACAAAATCAGTAAACAAAATCAGTAAACAAAATCAGTAAACAAAATCA
>JAQVBP010000045.1:2621-7476 GCA_028690255.1 Methanosarcinaceae archaeon | reverse complement strand
AACAAAATCAGTAAACAAAATCAGTAAACAAAATCAGTAAACAAAATCAGTAAACAAAATCAGTAAACAAAATCAGTAAACAAAATCAGTAAACAAAATCAGTAAACAAAATCAGTAAACAAAATCAGTAAACAAAATCATGAAACCTGTATGAGATTATTTTAAGCATTATCACACTTATAATCATGGACGCCGCGATTGAGGAAGTGACCTGTTCCAGACCGATTTCGGAGATGCCTCCTTTGAGGGCAAACTGGAAGCCCCCCACAAGGAAAACAAAGACAAAAGAAAAACCGAAGCCTGCAACGGCCCCTCCCAGAAGGGAAACTACAGGTCCTGCTCCGTGTTTTTCATAAAACACAAGACCGGCAATGAAAACTATCGCGAAAATCAGGAGTGCGGCAGACTCGGGAAGAGGGGTCGATTTTGTGAAAAAAAACCCATAGAGACCCAGTCCCATATCAACCAGGAACACGGCCATCAGGACCGAGGCCAGAAGAGTCCGAATAAAAGGGTTCTCAAATACAGAGTCTGAATAGGGATTTTTGCTGCTTATATTACCAGGCACCTTTGAATGTTTATGAAAATTTATTTGAAGGGGGAATAATGCACATCCAGTGTTCAGGAATGGAATAGGGGCTGACCCTTTTAAAGCTTTAGCCTCGGACCTGCGAAAGAAACCTTTGAAATGTACGGCTATTAAAAATTCGGCTAAACTCCACCTGCCATTTCCGACAAGATCGGAATATAGAGAAAGAGACCTTCCCGCCCGTCTGATTTAAGATATGAAGAACTAAAGTGTATGGTTTAGATACAATTATGAAGAACTGAATTATGTGTGAGCGGGTTGGGGAGTATGAATTGGGGGTGTTTGGGGGGTTGGGGTTATCTTATAAAAAGAGAGACCCGCTCACAAGTAACAATGATGCGGAACTAATATAAATATATTATGTTTTGAACCGGGATCTGGAAAGAATCAGATTTTCATACAGAAATCTACAGAATATAATTAAATTTTAGATTAACCACAAAAAACTTTTGTATATTTCGCTAGAAGAACATATTAATTTTCACGATCAAGCTCGCCAATCGAGCTTACAATGAAGTAATAAGTTGCACATGTTATTTCGTTGCGGCCTGAGAAGTTACGGGGAAGGACACAGCAATTTTGGAGCTGCTGAAAGGTCAGTCCAAACTCGTGTCGGGGCTTCCTCGTAACTGAACACTTTATTTAGCATGAAAGTGCGTTCAAGTACTTTCATTTAGTATTTTCATTTATTTGTGCCTGTTACCCAAGAGTTTCATGTGCGTTTTTTTACGATTTTTGCACCACTATATTTAAAGAGGATGCCGAATCTCGCGTCCATTGTGACTACGGTTGAGCCCGTTGTTGCAAGGCGGACCTGCTTTTTGGGGAAAGGCTCTCAGGCTGGTAGTTTGTGGGGGGCTGTCTTGTGCTCTCTGAAGTCGTACTGATCCGGGCCGGATGTTAATTAAAATAATATGAGTGTTATAGGGTTCAGGGAATTATTCTTACATTTATAGCTCCCGGGAAATTCACTCAAAAAGGGCCGGGCAGGCGTCTTAAAGGGGTCGGGAACACTGGCAGAAACCACTGGCAGAAACCACTGGCAGAAACCACTGGCAGAAACCACTGGCAGAAACCACTGGCCAAAAACAGAGGTCACAAAACCCCCGGAAAGTAACTTAAAAAACGTACATTTTATTCATTGAATAACAGGTACAAAAAATGAAAGTACACCACACTTTCATGATAAAGAAAGAACATTAAGGGTATAATCTAAATGTATAGATCCCAAAATTGGCCATAGGTCAATCAATTTCAAAATCCGGATTTATGAACATAATCCGAAACCGCAATACAAAAGTAAAAAAATAGAACACAAAAAAGGAAGTGGGTAACCATGCAGTTAAAACTACAGCATTTTGACATAAAAATCGGGCAGCATAAAGTGCTGTTCAATATCGAGGACGCCAAAGAACTGGGGATCAACCCTGGCGACAGGGTGCGAATCAGGGACCATGAAAGCATTTCTGCAATTGTGGACACCACAATGGACATGGTGAAAGCCGGAACTCTCGGCGTTTTTACCGAGGTCTACGAACACCTTGAAGCCGGAGCTGACAAAACAGTCGAAGTCTTCCCCGCGCTTCGCAGCAAGTCCGGAAAGATCATTAAAAAGATGATGGACAAAGAACACCTGAACCGGGAAGAAATCAACCTGCTTGTAAAAGATGTTGTGGACGAAAACCTCAGTGATATCGAACTTTCCGCCTTTATGACGGCCTCCTACATCTACGGTATGAGCGACGACGAGATCGAGTGGCTGACCCGGGCCATGATCGACACCGGGGAAAGAATCGAGTTCGACACCCATCCCATAATGGACAAACACTCCATTGGGGGAGTGCCCGGAAACAAGATATCTCTCCTTGTTGTTCCCATCGTGGCCGCAAACGGACTTTTGATCCCTAAGACCAGTTCCAGGGCAATAACCGGGGCAGGAGGGACAGCCGACCTTATGGAAGTGCTCTGCAACGTTGAGTTCAGCGCCCAGGAGGTTAAGGAAATGACCGAAAAGGTCGGAGGGGTACTTGTCTGGGGAGGAGCCACCAACATCGCCCCCGCAGACGACAAGTTAATCAGGGCGGAATACCCGCTATCCATTGACCCTTACTGCCAGATGCTCGCCTCCATCATGGCAAAGAAAGGAGCCATCGGAGCGGACAACGTGGTTATCGACATTCCAACCGGGGCCGGAACAAAAGTTGCGAACATCCAGGAGGGGCAAAAACTGGCCAGAGACCTTGTTAACCTCGGACACCGGCTCGGCATGAACGTGGAATGTGCCCTGACCTACGGATCTTCCCCCATAGGCAGGACTGTCGGTCCGGCCCTTGAGGTCAGGGAAGCCCTGAAGGTGCTTGAGAACCTCGAAGGCCCGAACAGCCTTATAGAAAAGAGCACCGCCCTTGCCGGAATCCTGCTTGAAATGGGAGGAGCCGCCCCGAGAGACCACGGAAAAGAACTTGCCATGGAGACTCTGAAAAACGGAAAAGCCCTTGCAAAGATGAGGGAGATCATAGAAATCCAGGGAGGAGACCCGAACGTCTCTTCGGACGACATCCAGGTCGGAGAGTACACCGGAGATATCTGTGCCTCCGCAGACGGGTACGTTATTGAGTTCGATAACAAGTGGCTCATTGAAGTCGCAAGGCTTGCCGGGGCCCCGAACGACAAGGGCGCTGGAATCACCCTTCATAAGAAGATGGGGGAAGCCGTGAAGAAAGGAGACCCCATACTGACCGTCTATGCGGAAAAAGAGTTCAAGCTCGATATTGCCATAACGACCGCCCAGCGGACAAATCCGATAGTGGTCGAGGGAATGCTGCTCCGGAGAGTTCCCGGGACCATATATGGATTCCAGTAACTGGATTTACCGGGACCTGTATAGGGAGATAAAAATCCGGACGTAAAGCAAAACACTTTAAATACTTTGTCCCGGCTTTAGCCCTATCTATGAAGCAAATCGTATTACTTCGCCTCGGGCACAGGCCTGAAAGAGATAAGCGGATCACGACCCATGTGGGGCTCACAGCTCGCCTGCTGGGGGCCGAGGGTATGCTGCTTGCCTCAAACGACCCCGGTATAGTCAGGACCCTCGAAGACGTTGTCGAACGCTGGGGCGGGGACTTTTATGTAAAAAACAATGTGAGTTTCAAGGAAGAAATCAGGAAATGGAAAGCCGAGGGCGGTAAAGTTTGCCACCTTTCCATGTACGGGGTAAACCTGCCAGACGTCACTCCCGAACTCAGAGCCTGCGACAAACTCATGCTCGTCGTGGGCGCGGAAAAGGTCCCCCCCGAAATCTACCAGCTCGCGGACTGGAACGTGGCCGTGGGCAGCCAGCCCCATTCCGAGGTCGCGGCCGTGGCCCTGACCCTTGACAGAATCGCGGAAGGTGAACCTCTGGAAAAGGATTTTCCACATGCGGAACTGACGATAGTCCCGATGGAACGCGGGAAAAAGGTGCTTGATAATAAGCCCGACTAAAAGGGCTTTTTCCCGGTATCCTTCTTTTTTCACAATTTATATTCATAATCCACTTCTATAAATTACATTCATAGTCTCCTTCTGCAGCCTACATACACGGTTTACATTCTCAGTTCACATTCACTGTTCACATTCACTGTTCACATTCACTGTTCACATTCACTGTTCACATTCACTGTTCACATTCACTGTTCACATTCACTGTTCACATTCACTGTTCACATTCACTGTTCACATTCACTGTTCACATTCGCAGCTTACATTCACAGTTTACATTCATATATTGTTTGTATAATCTCTTTTCGTTATTACCTAAACAATTTTCCCGGAGGGATTCCGGGGGGCAGCAGGTAACACATATTAAAGATGTTGATTGCAATTAGTATTACTAATAAAAAGAAAAGTATTAAATATAGGTTCAACATATTATAGCTTGTCTACAGTGACAGAACATTGCCTCCCTAATTAATCTGCCATGTATGAGTTTTCCAAAGTTCATTTTCTGTGCGGTGAATGGACAGGAGAGGATGCATAGCTAATCTGGATAAGCAGATATAAGGAGTAAGAACAGACAACTACAATTGTGCAGGAGAAAGGGGATGGGGCCTTTGTGCAGGGGCCCTTCTTCCTGATTCGTGCGGCTAAAATTAATCTTTTTTAATCAGATATTTTTTAATCGGAAATTTTTTAAACAGAAATTGTTTCTTTCGGGCATAATTCAGAAGCCTGTGCCAGAGGCACGGAATCCTTATTAAGATTCCGGAAGAATTTCTTAAATAT
>JAQVBP010000045.1:0-2521 GCA_028690255.1 Methanosarcinaceae archaeon | reverse complement strand
TTTTTTAATCAGATATTTTTTAATCGGAAATTTTTTAAACAGAAATTGTTTCTTTCGGGCATAATTCAGAAGCCTGTGCCAGAGGCACGGAATCCTTATTAAGATTCCGGAAGAATTTCTTAAATATGAAAGGCCTGAACCCGGATGCCGGAACCCCGGTTCCAGAACTAGTTACGGAAATTAAGAGGGATTTGCTGATGCCCTCCTCCGACATAAGCTTTTTTTTTAATCCCCGGTCAATTGCCATTGTCGGGGCCTCCCCGAGACCTGACAGCCTTTCCAGAATAATCCTTGAGAGTCTTAAAGAAATGGGTTTTCCAGGAAAAATCTATCCCGTGAACCCGAAATATGAAGAAATTCTGGGCCTCAGGTGCTATGCTTCCCTGAAGGATATTGAGGACACAATCGACATCGCCGTTCTGGCCCTTCCTGCCCCGAAGGTCCCCGATGCGCTCCTGGAAGGTCTGGGGAAGGTAAAGGGGGCAATTGTCGTAAGTTCCGGCTTTAAGGAAATAGGCGACCTCGGAAAGGAGCTTGAAGCCGAACTGAAAAGCCTGGCCGAAACCGGGGGGATCAGAATAATGGGACCGAATTGTTTGGGGATCTACGACACCGTCTCAAAAGTTGACACCTTCTTCATCTCCCCCGAACGCATCAGAAAGCCTGATGCGGGGGGCCTCTCGATCCTTACGCAAAGCGGGTCTTTTGCATCTCTTATCGTGGACGAGATAGCAGCAGAAGGAATAGGGGTTGCAAGAATCGTGAGCTACGGGAACAGGGTTGATGTGGACGAGAGTGAGTGCTTATCCTTCCTTTCTGAAGACGAGGCCACGAAGGTCGTGCTGCTTTACGTGGAGTCCGTAAACAACGGCCGCAGTTTTCTGGAAGCGGCCTCCCGGTGCTCGGAGAAAAAACCGGTTGTTGCGGTAAAAGTAGGGAAAAAGGAAAGCGGGGCAAGGGCCGCGTCTTCGCATACGGGAGCCGTTGCAGGGAGCTACGAGGCTTACAGGGCGGCCTTCCGGAAAAGCGGCATCATCGAGGTCGATGGCTACGAGGAACTGAAAGACGCCTGCAAGGTCCTGAACGCCTACAGGCCAGGTTCCGGAAACCGGGTCCTTATAATAACAAACGGAGGCGGGATCGGAATCAGCATCGCCGACGCCTGCGAAAGCCGGGGCCTGGTCGTCCCCCCCCTTTCAGAAACCAGAAAAGTACGCCTCCTGGAAAAAATACCTCCCTTCGCAGCCGCCGGAAACCCCATCGACCTTACCGGGCATGTGCTGGATGAACACTACGCTGAGGCCCTGAAGGAGGCTTTTTCGGGAGAGGAATACGATATGGCAATCGTGGCCGTACTCTGGGGGCCTCCTCTTATTACTGAAAACCTTGTTGACCGGGTAAAGGAAGCCGTGGAAGCTCTGGAAGCCACGGGAGCCACAGGAGCCACAGAAGAGGACAGGCACAAAAAGCCGGTCCTTATCTGCAGTCCGGGAGGCGCGTTTACGAAAAAGCTGGCGAAAAAATTTGAGGAAAAAGGCCTTCCGGTCTTTGCAACGCCCGAAAGCGCGGCCCGGGCGGCGGCGATTCTTAGCGTAAAAACTCCCCGGGCCCGGCGCCAGGAAAAGGGAGTTTTCTGAGCCTGGAAAATATAGATTTTCCAGCTGCAATTCCAGGGACTATGGTGTTTTACAATGAAAACGAAATGGATCAAGGATGACATAACTTTCAGCTATTGTGTCGAGGCAGACCTGAAGGACATAGCCTCAATGCTTTCAAAAGAAAGTGTCTGCAAATACATGTTTTTCGGACCAAATCAAGAAGAGGATACAATGGCTTACTTTTCTCCGCTGGTTGAATCAATGGAGGCCTCTTTAAAGGAAGAAAAAATCCCGGATTGTCATGTATTCTCCATCAGGAAAAACAGTACGGGTGAATTTATAGGCCAGTGTGCATTGCTTCCGATAGAATCCACCAATGGAAATTATCTGATAGGGTATCAGATAGATGATACTCAGTGGAAAAATAAGTATGGGTCCAATGCCTGTGCTTTCTTAATACATTACGCTTTCAATGTTATAGACGCATTCAGGCTTACAGGCGATTGTGTTCTGGGCAATTTAGGATCGGAGAAAGTGATGATAAGTTCAGGTTTTCAGTATGAAGGCAGACAAAGAAATTACTGGTTAGTGGGTGAAAAATATTTTGATAGAATGCTTTTCTTCCTCCTTAAAGAAGAGCTTCCTGAAAGCAGGCTAAAAGAATTGAATGATCTTTATGAGTAAAATCCGAGATAAAACGTGTGAACTACTCCTGAGCTAATCAAGATAATATAATTTATTAAATTATTCACACACTCAAAGAATTTATATGGGTACACCAGGAAGTTGAAGGTACGTCAACCACCCGCCACTAAAGTGACGGGCATGTAATGTGCCCTGGTTGACCAGATCCCCGATTGAGGAGTTTACAAGATCGGGAGCCGATACGAAAGAATTTAGTTACCCTGGAATGCCGCCTCAGT
>JAQVBP010000205.1 GCA_028690255.1 Methanosarcinaceae archaeon | reverse complement strand
ATGTTTAGAACCAATACGTAAAGAACAATGTAAACATGTATGTGTCTCAATACGTTCTGAATTTGATGATTATTTAAATTTGTTAATTCAGAACTCCTTTATAAAGGATAATCAGGATAATTATAATTATGCAAAGAATGCTTTTACCAATAATTATAATAAAGCCGTATCATCATTAAAAGAGTATTCAAAATACAAAGATGCAAAAGATACTCTGTCATACATGCATAAGAAGCGTGGTGAGTACATTTCCATGAGCCGAGATCATCAACAAGCGTCTGATATTGGGGTTACAGTTATTGGCATGGTGGTAGTTATGTTTATTGTGTTTGCAATTGTTATGGGTACACAGGGTGATGGATGGAATATTCCTGGCTGGATTCAAGTAGTAAGTGTATGGATTGGAGGACCAATATGTGGATTCATACTTAGTATGCCTCTCAGTTGGTTAATATCGCTGACATACAATCCATTTAAATAATATCATCAAAGAAACAAATAAGAGAATTTCTAACAACCTTTTTTTCTGACAGAAAGTACTTTCTCTCCGTACGTTGGCTCTTATGTATGGGGACTTTCAGCAGTTTTGGTCTCAACCAGGCATATCACGAGCGTTATGAAAAACTTGGCGACCGTCTCTCCGACGTTGGTAAAACTCTTGATTGGGATGTGTTTCGCCCTCTTCTTGAATCCATGTATTCGAACAAATCCGACAAAGGCGGTCATCCCAATGTCGATGTAATACTCATGTTCAAGATTCAGCTTCTGGTAGTCTGGTATAATCTGTCTGATCTCGCCGTTGAACGTGAAATCTATGATCGTCTCTCCTTTTGGCATTGTAAGTGAGGGCATTAGCCCGAAACGGTGAGCAAGTTCTAGCTTGCGGCCTCTTGTGTGTCCTGACAAAATACCTGACAATTCAACGATCTGGTTATTTCGGGAACGCATGTCCGAATCAGGCGTTGACAAATTGGTTTGGCAG
Organism: Methanosarcinaceae archaeon; assembly: GCA_028690255.1. Lineage (GTDB taxonomy): Archaea > Halobacteriota > Methanosarcinia > Methanosarcinales > Methanosarcinaceae > JAQVBP01. The sequence continues at coordinate 3,282 of JAQVBP010000205.1, read as the reverse complement.
GAATTTCAGAGGCAGCTTGACCTGAAAGGTCTCAAAATTGAACAAGGCAGTGCGCAAGGCAAAGCCTTGCTTTCCGCTTCGTTTCGCTCGCTTTGCTCCAGGATGCAGCGTTTGTGTATGCTGAACCCAGTCATTGTAAGAAAGACACGCCGCGAGGAGAGCAGGCAAAAACATGACGGGATAAAGATGGAATAATTATCCACTAATTTGTTTTCCGCACCCAGTGCAGAATCTTGCATCGTCTGGAAGTTGTCTGCCGCAATACGGGCAAAAGATATTTTTCGGATCATCTGATCCCTTCTCACCCACAACCGGACGATGGACGATCGCATCATCTGTTGCATAGACACCGATATTTCCTTGAATTATTTTTTCCGCCGAAAAATAGTTTACATTGTACACAATTTTTTTCAGGTCTTTTTCTACCGCCTCCCCCAATTCATAGCACAACCCGAGATTGGTTTGTGCATCAGCATCTCCTTGTTCTGCTTCTTTCGTGTAACCATATCCCGCATTTTTCTGGTCTTTTTCCACCCCATTCTTATAACACAACTCTAGATTAGTTTGTGCACGTGCATTTCCCTGCTCCGCTGCTTTGGTAAACCACATCACCGCTTTTTTCAGATCTTTTTCCACACCCACCCCATTCTCATAGCACGACCCGAGATTGAATTGTGCATCAGCATGTCCCTGCTCCGCTGCTTTTGTGTACCAATATACAACTTTTTTCAGGTCTTTCTCCACCCCCACACCCCTCTCATAGCACCTCCCAAGATTATCTTGTGCCATTGCATTTCCCTGCTCTGCTGCTTTCGTGTACCAATATACTGCTTTTTTCTGGTCTTTCTCCACCCCCACCCCATTTTCATAGCACAACCCGAGATTATTTTGTGCACGTGCATATCCCTCACGTGCATATCCTGCACGTTCACCTCCCTCGTCTGCTGCTTTTGTGTACCAATACACCGCTTTTTTCTGGTCTTTTTCTACACCCACCCCATTTTCATAGCACCACCCGAGATTGGTTTGTGCCTCTTCATTTCCCGGGTCTACTACATCTCTCGATAATGTTGGGCGTGGTTCTGCTGCTTTTGTCCACCACTCCACCGCTTTTTTCGGGTCTTTCTCCACCCCCACACCCCTCTCATAGCACACCCCGAGATTGACTTGTGCATCAGCATCTCCCTGTTCTGCTGCTTTCATGTACCAATATATCGCTTTTTTCGGGTCTTTCTCCACCCCCACACCCCTCTCATAGCACACCCCGAGATTGACTTGTGCACGTGCATATCCCGCACGTGCATCTCCCTGGTCTGCTGCTTTTGTGTACCAATATACCGCTTTTTTCTGGTCTTTTTCCACTCCCACACCCCCCTTATAGTGCTCACCGAGAAAATTTTGTGCAAACGCATTTCCCTGCTCCGCTGCTTTTGTGTACCAATATACCGCTTTTTTTTGGTCTTTCTTCACCCCCATCTCAAAGTCATAGCACATCCCGAGATGATTTTGTGTATCAGCATCTCCCTGTTCTGCCCTTGCTCTTGTACTGGAAACCCATTCTTTCTCCTCCCTATCCTTCTCCTCATCCTCAAAATCATAGTACAACCCGAGATAATTTTGTGCATCTGCATGTCCCTGTTCTGCTGCTTTCGTGTACCAATATACCGCTTTTTTCTGGTCTTTCTCCACCCCCATCCCAAGGGCATAGCACACTCCAAGATTGAATTGTGCACGTGCATCTCCCTGTTCTGCTGCTTTCGTGTACTGTTCCGCTGCTCGTTTTTCCTTATTAAAAAAGCTAAATCCCATCTTTACACTTCACCACACTCATCGTTCCATTGTTCGTATTGTTCAATCTTATTTTTTGTTATTGGTGAGCGGATCTTCATAAAAGCTTCACGAAAATCATCATCAGCAAGAGGGATCGTCTGCAAATTCCGCATTTTCAGTTCATCAAATGATAATTCAGCCATTTTGTAGAGATCTGGGTTCACTCTATGGATCATCGTCCATATCGCCTGCTGACAGAAGTTGGAAATATCCCGTCCTGAGTAGAGCATCTCCGCACACTTTTCGGAAATGCTCTCAAGAGAAACTCCTGAGATGTCCATGCCTTTTGTCTGGATCTTTATGATCTCCTTACACGCTTTCTGATCCGGAAGAGGAACATAGATCCGCCGTGGAAAACGGGATAAAACTGCTGTATCCAGATCCCACGGGGTATTTGTCGCTGCAAGAGTGAGGAGAAGCTGATCACTTTTCTTGTCGGAAAGCCCATCCAATTCTGTAAGGAGGCTGGAGAGGACTTTACGCGTCGCCTCGCTTGTTTCCCCGTCCCGGGACTGACTGAGAGCATCGAACTCATCAATGAAAACGATCGAGGGGGAGTGATCTCTTGCCGAGTTGTAGAGCGCAGAAATCAGTTTTGAAGATTCACCGAAATATTTTGAGAGCACACTCTCCGATTTCACATCATAGAAGGTTGCATGCAGACTTCCTGCCGCCGCAGCCGCAAGAAGGGTTTTCCCGGTCCCCGGAGGTCCAAAGAGAAGAATGCCTTTCCAGGGTTTGATGGACTCGGGTTTTTGGAGACCTGCGATCACCACCGTTTCCATCATCAGTTTTTTTACAGAATCAAGCCCGCCGATATCGGACCATTTGACATTGGAGGTCTTGATAAGAGAGGAGGCTTTTTGGCTCATTTCATTTTCCTCTTCTTTCTCGGTTTCAGTATGAGGTGACTGGGACGGTTTTTGTTTTGATCGTATTTTTCCAGATGATACTCTCTCCCATTTTGCTGCACGCTCGAGATATTCTTTTTTGTTCACGGGATTCATGTTTGCAAGTTCATGATAGAACCTCGCGATCTCAGCAGCTTTTTTTGTGGCTCCGGGAAGGTCATTTTTCTCAATCAGGGATGCATACTCTGCGGTGGCTTTTTTCAGGGCATCATATAGAGGTCCGCTGAGATCGATTTTCATTGGAGTTTCCTCCCGCACTTGTTACAATAGTGTTGATCTTCCTGAGTCGGTGCCCCACAATTCGCACACGTTTCTTTCTTAATAATACGTGAAAGGATACCTGTTGGTTTTATATCCACGGTATTTCGCTCTTCGGATCTTTGGATGATTTGTTCAATTGGGACATTGCAGCCAGTACCGGGCTCTCTCATTATTACCGGACGATTCAGTATTGCGTTATCAGTTGCCTGGACTCCCCCAATATTTACAGGGGCAGAAATATCACCGTTGAAAATTATTTTTGTAGACGAATCTTTGTTCA
>JAQVBP010000204.1:1827-4267 GCA_028690255.1 Methanosarcinaceae archaeon | reverse complement strand
CCAATCTTTTCAGACCTTTTATCACCCTTTTCAAACTCTTTTTTACTTTAGGTAAAGACAAGAAACCTGAAAAGTCAAAACTCCCTACAAAATTTCTTTAGACAAATAATATATACATGGAATGCCTATATAATAGTTTGATTTCAAACCAAACGGGTGAGAATCATTAAAAAGCAGATAAATAATTAAAAATTCCATTTCTGAAATAAATTAACCCATATACCCAATTACAACGGGATTATGGGGTAAATATGCAAGAAAAATAACCCATTTGTGTCATTTAATTGGATTAAGGATAAAAAAGATATATATGTAGCAAGGATATATGCACTTGATTATATCCAGATTAACTGATACAAATAAATTTAGAAGAAATGATCAAAAGACTGAAAACCCGGGCCCTTTTTTAGACCCGGAAAGAAGTCGTGTGATAAATCATGAAGAACATGCTTAAAACCACAGTTCTGCTTGCTTCCCTTACAGGGCTCCTGATACTTATCGGGAAATCTTTGGGAGGTACAGGCGGAATGATAATTGCATTCATATTTGCAATTGTTATGAATTTTGGAAGCTACTGGTACAGCGACAAGATCGTACTTAAAATGTATAGGGCGCGGGAGGTGTCTGCAGCCGAATCGCCTAACCTGCACAGGATCGTAAGCGACCTTGCTATGAAGGGAAGACTTCCGAAACCCAAGGTTTATATCGTCGAGTCCGGGATGCCAAACGCCTTTGCAACGGGAAGAGACCCGAAACATGCGGCTGTGGCAGTTACCACGGGAATTCTCAACATCCTATCTAATGAAGAGATCGAAGGGGTGCTGGCCCACGAGCTGGCCCACGTGAAACACAGGGATACCCTCATAAGCGCAATAGCCGCAACCATTGCGGGCGTTATCACAATGCTCGCCTCCTGGGCCCGCTGGGCCGCCATCTTCGGTGGGTTCGGAGGCCGGGACGACGACGGGGGTAACAATATTGTAGGCTTTATCGTGATGGCAGTAGTTGCCCCGCTTGCAGCAACCATCATACAGCTTGCAATCTCCCGCTCAAGGGAATTTGCGGCAGATGAGGAAGGGGCAAAAATGTGTAAAAAACCCTGGGCCCTTGCGGACGCCCTTGAAAAACTCGAGTACGGAAACTCCCACTACAAGTCAAACATCAGGGACGTGCAGGCCAGGGAAAACACCGCCCACATGTTCATCGTAAACCCGTTGAAGGGCGGAGCACTTCAGTCCCTCTTCAGAACCCACCCTGTAACCGAAGAAAGGGTAAAAAAGCTCAGAGCAATGCACTTCTGAGCCCCTTTCCTTTCTTTTTCCTTCCTCTTCCTTTCTATTACTCGAAGAATTTCATATGCGTTTTTTCTTTCCTATAATTTTATGTCCTTGTAGCCCGGCTATCCGACATTCCTTTAAGGAATCCATGACATATGCTAACAAATAACATAAACGTCGAAGACCCCCGTAAACAGAATAAACAGTCCCGGAATAGCCAGGGGCTGGTGGGACAAAACGTAGTCTCCGAAACAGGTGACAATGTAAATATATGAGAAAAAGTCTAATATACTCAGGACCTGTAAATTTGAAGAAGATTTTTATAAATAGAACATTATTATAATGGAGAATTCTATTTTAAACCTGAACTTCAGATCAGGGGAAGTTTAAATGGAAAACAAGTTTGAGATTGGCAGAATAATCAGGGCAAAAAACATCTCTGATGCATGGTACCGCGGGCTTAACATCATCTGGAACCACGGGCAGGTAATTACCGATGAACGGGGAAGCCAGATCAGAGAATTTATGGATCTGATGGTGGTGATCGAAGACCCCTATACAGACCGCATCCCTGAGGACACGGCCTGGAACGAGGAAAGGCTCGAAGCATACGCCAAACAGTTAATCTCAGGCGAAAATACCCAGGACTTTGAGTACACTTACGGACAGCGATTACGTAACTGGAACGAGGAAGTTGACCAGATCGAATACGTAATCGAGAAACTGAAAAATAACCGAACCTCCCGCCGGGCAACGGCCGTTACCTGGATTCCTACGGTGGACACGAAGGTGGACGAGGTCCCCTGTATGATCCTTGACGACTTCAAAATAAGAGACGGAAAAGTCCACCTGACAACCCTTTTTCGAAGCCATGACTTCGGAGGGGCTTACCCTGCAAACCTCTACGGGCTTTCAAAGCTGCTTGAGTACGTGGCCGAAGGGATAGGAGTAAAACCCGGAAAAATCACTACGGTCAGCATCTCGGCCCACGTCTACGACCACGACTGGGACCAGATAGAAAATATTGTAAAAGGTGTCCGCTGAAACTAAAAAAAGAATTAAAATTAAAACCGAAATAAAAAATAAAGAAATGCTAGAACAGGATAAAATTAAAACAGGATAAAATTAAAACAGGATAAAATTAAAACAGGATAAAATTAAAA
>JAQVBP010000204.1:0-1727 GCA_028690255.1 Methanosarcinaceae archaeon | reverse complement strand
AACAGGATAAAATTAAAACAGGATAAAATTAAAACAGGATAAAATTAAAACAGGATAAAATTAAAAATAAATGGAAAGAAAAATCCACAAACCCCTCTAAAAATCAGTAAAAAATCACATCACAGGAGGCCTGTTAAAAATGCACGTTACTATAAAACAGTCATCCCTTCACGGAGATGTCTTTGCCCCACCCTCGAAAAGCTACACCCACAGGGCAATCACCTTCGCAGCCCTTTCCAGGAGCTCCAAAATCCACAGGCCCCTCCTTTCGGCCGATACCCTCGCAACCGTCCGGGCCTGCGAGATGTTCGGGGCTGTCATTGAACAGCAGGGAGAGACGCTCTACATTCAGGGTGTGGAAGGCAAACCGAAGATCCCGGACGACGTTATCGACGTTGCAAACTCAGGCACCACACTCCGCTTCATGACCGCAATCTCAGCGCTTACGGATGGGATTACGGTGCTTACGGGAGACTCCTCCCTTCGCACCCGGCCAAACGGGCCTCTTCTGGAGGTCCTGAGAAAACTCAATGTCAAGGCCTGCTCCACCCGGGAAAACAGTCGAGCCCCCCTTGTCGTCAAAGGCGGACTGGAAGGAGCCATCGTCAAAATCGACGGGTCCATAAGTTCCCAGTTCATCTCGGCCCTCCTGATTGCCTGCCCCCTTGCGGAAACCAGCACGACTCTTTCAATCGTGGGGGAAATGAAATCCAGACCCTATGTGGACATGACCCTGGAAATCCTTGAACTTGCCGGGGGAAAGATCCATGTGGACGAAAACAACAACCTCAAATTCATCATCCCCTCGAAGCAGAAATACAGACTCGGAGAATACACCGTACCCGGAGACTTTTCCTCGGCCTCCTACATACTTGCAGCCGCGGCCCTGACCGATTCCGTTCTCACCGTCAGGAATCTCTATCCCTCAAAACAGGGAGACATGGAAATAATCGAAATTCTGGAAAGAATGGGCGCAGACCTCACCTGGGATAAAGAGGCCGGAGTGGTCACTGTCAGAGGAGGAAAACCCCTGAAAGGAATCACTTTCGATGCCGGAGCAACTCCTGACCTCGTACCCACCATCGCGGTCCTGGCCTCCCTTGCCGAAGGCACGACCAGGATCGAAAACGCCGAACACGTCCGTTACAAGGAAACCGACCGCCTGCATGCCCTTGCAATTGAGCTTCCCAAACTGGGTGTCAAAGTAAAGGAAGAAAAAGACGGCCTGATCATTACAGGCGGAAGCCTGCAAGGCGGAGTCGAAGTGAACGGCTGGCACGACCACCGGATCGTAATGGCCCTGACCGTTGCAGGCCTGGTCGCAGGAGACATAACAATCGACAGCGCAGAATCCGTATCAGTCTCCTATCCGGACTTTTTCAAAGACATGGACACCCTCGGAGCCCAAATCGAAAAGACATCGGAAAAAACCTGACAAAAACCGGACCAGAAAAACCTTGAGCCCGGAAAAAACTCCAGCTCACAACTCAGACCCACAGTCAAAACCCAAAGTTCCGGTCCACAAATCCGGACTTATCCCCTTTTTTAATATTATCGGCTCTGAGCGGAGCCTTCAGTTCATCCCATATTTTGTGCATCCAAAGAGTCTTGCCGTAAAATCCTGACAAACAGATTTTTCAACCACGGAAAAAAAGGACAGGGATACACCATTTAAAGTTGTCAGTCCGCTTGAGTGAGCGAAAAGAGCGAAAAGGAACTCGATTACA
>JAQVBP010000044.1:18521-20528 GCA_028690255.1 Methanosarcinaceae archaeon | reverse complement strand
TGAAAACCCTGGCCTTTCGGGGGAAAGTCTCAGAGGAAGTAGTCAACATACGTTTTAAGATAAATCAGGATTTTTCCGGGCATAACTACGGGAATGTTCGCAGTTAAAGCCAGATATAAATAAAACAGTTCCCTATCCTCTACCATGGAATCTAAAAATCGTTTATTCCGGTTAATCCCCTTATTATTGGGATTAATCTTCCTATTTTCGGCCTTTTATCCTCAGCCCATTCCGGGGGATGGGAAGGCAGATCAACCAGGGATAGCTTCTCCTGACACGGATTCAGGTATGGCTGTAAATGGAATAGAATCACATTCAAGTGTTATCACCAGAACCGGAGTTTCCAATCCCTTCACTTTCCTGAGTGCAAAAGCCGCAGAACTTGAAGGGGGTACCGAGCTGACGGTCTACAACGGAGACCTGGCCCTGGTAAAGGAAAAAAGAGAACTCGAATTCGATTCCGGAGTCAACCGTGTCGAGTACACGGACGTTGCGGCCCGCATTGACCCGACTTCTGTCATGTTTGAGGACCCGAAGGACGAAAATACTGTTGTGCTCGAACAGAACTATGAGTACGACCTCGTAAGCAGCTCAAAACTTCTTGGGAAATTCCTGGGAAAAGAGCTTACCGTCACCGATGAAGAAGGCACGGACTACACGGGCACCCTGCTAAGTAATGACGGAGGAGTCGTACTTCGGAAAGAAGACGGAACCGTTGTGGCTCTGGATAAAGTCTCAAAGGTCGAATTTCCAGACTCTGCAAATCTTCTTACAAAACCCACCCTGGTCTGGGAAATCTACTCCCCGACTGCCGGCAAAAGGGATGTTCTGACCTCCTATCTGACCGGAGGCCTCGACTGGGAAGCAGACTACATTGTAAAGGCAAGCGCCGATGATACGAAAGCCGACATAACAGGCTGGGTAAGTGTTGAAAACCGGGCAGGCACGACCTACGAAGACGCAAAACTGAAACTGGTCGCAGGCGAAGTCCACAGGTCCGAAGTTCCCCAGCCCGAATATGGCATGGAAGAAAACAAAGAAATGAAATTTGCCGGAGCAGGCAGGGAAAGTTTCGCCGAAGAAACCCTTTTCGAATATCACCTCTACACCCTTGAAAGGCCCACGACCCTCAAGGACAGGCAGATAAAACAAATCTCCCTCCTCTCTGCAGACTCCGTGCCTCTGGAAAAGGAACTTGTCTTTGACAGCCGGCAAAGCGATAAAGTGCAGGCCTACCTTAAAATAGAAAACTCGGAAAAAAAAGGCCTTGGAATGCCTCTGCCCGCAGGTACTGTCAGAGTCTACAAAGCCGACTCCGAAGGCCAGCTCCAGTTCCTTGGAGAAGACAATATCGACCACACCCCGAAAGACGAGGAAATCAAGGTTGTCGTCGGCAATGCCTTTGACGTCACCGCTGAAAAAACCTCCACCGATTACAAGAAAGTAAGTGGCAAAGTAAGAAGAGAAAGTTACGAAATCAAACTCAAAAACCACAAAACTGAGGCCCAGAACGTCACGGTCATGGAACACTTCTACGGGGACTGGGAAATCACAAAGACCTCCGATGAATACGAAAAAACCGACGCCTTCACGGCCGAATGGACGGTAACGGTTCCTGCGGACGGAGAAAAGATCATTTCCTATACCGTTGAAACAAGAGACCGTATTCTATACCGTTAAAACAAGAGACTAAAACAGGGAATACAGAAAAAAGCCCGGCCCGGCTTTCAGGGCCTTTTCTTTTTTACCTGAACTCTGAATAGATTTCAGAACCCTGGAACCTGCCGGGCGTATTATCCCGGATTTCATATCCGTTTTGTTTTTAAAGTCGGATTCCTGTCTAATCCTAAAAAATGAAACATGCTAAATTTAGGACAACGGAAGGCGTGGAATGACACGGAAAAAAGAACGGCAGGAATACACCATTTACGTTTGCTCCGGGTTTTGTTCGTTCGCTTGAGTGAGCAAAACGACTCTTTTTAAAAGTCCGCTTGAGTGAGCAAAACG
>JAQVBP010000044.1:3054-18421 GCA_028690255.1 Methanosarcinaceae archaeon | reverse complement strand
AACTCGGGTGGCGCAACTCGGGTGGCGCAACGCGGGTTCGGAAAACTGCCTGGAACGGTTTCCCGTTCAGGACTGTTTCAAAATAGCAATAAAGATGCGTAATAAGCATTCAAAATAAGTTATACATAGAAAAGGGTTAGCAAGATCAGTTACAGAATTTTTCTGTAAGCTGAATCTATTTGCATTTATCCTTCGAGTACAATTTCTATGCTAATGTCCTTCGGGACCTGAATTCTCATGAGTTGACGAAGAGCCCTTTCATCGGCTGCGATGTCGATGAGGCGCTTGTGCACGCGCATTTCCCAGTGATCCCAGGTTGCTGTCCCGTCGCCGCTGGGGCTCTTTCTTGTGGGTACAACCAGTTTCTTGGTTGGGAGCGGAACCGGGCCGGAGATACTTACTCCTGTCCTTTCCGCGATAGACTTTACCTGGTTGCATACCCCATCGAGGTCGGTGGGACTGATGCCTGAGAGTCTTATTCTAGCTTTTTGCATAACCTTAATCCCCTTTAAAAAATAAAAAAGGAGAGTGTTTATTTCTGCTTAACACTCATACACATGCCGGCAGCGATTGTCATGCCCATATCACGGACAGCGAATCTGCCAAGCTGTGGAATCTCTTTTACGGGTTCAATGACCATTGGCCTTGTTGGCTTGAAGGTCACGATTGCAGCGTCACCGGCCTTGATGAAGGTCGGGTTCTCTTCCTTTACCTGCCCGGTCTTGGGGTCGAGCTTCTTGTCAAGGGAAATGAACTGGCAGGCTACCTGGGAGGTGTGGCTGTGGAATACAGGTGTGTATCCGGCGGTGATTGCGGAGGGGTGCTGAAGAACCACGATCTGGCCCACGAACTCATCAGCGACTGATGGTGGGTTGGAAGTGTGGCCACAGACATCTCCTCTGCGGACGTCGCCCTTTCCGACACCACGGACGTTCCAGCCGATGTTGTCTCCGGGGACAGCCTGTGCAATTTCTTCGTGGTGCATTTCAATGGACTTTACTTCCCCTGCTGTCCCGGTGGGCATGAAGATGATCTTGTCACCTTTCTTCATAACGCCGGTCTCGACCCTGCCCACAGGCACGGTTCCGATACCGGAGATGGTGTATGCGTCTTCCACAGGGATCCTGAGCGGGAGGGTGTCCGGCTTTGTAGGCACCGTGAGCTGGTCGAGAGCCTGCATGATGGAAGGACCCTTGTACCAGGGTGTGTTCTCGCTGGAATTGGTGATGTTGTCGCCCTCGAAGGCAGAGGTCGGGATGAAAGGAATCTCGCTTGGCTTGAAACCGATCATCTTAAGGATGGCGGAGACCTGCTCGATGACTTCCTTGTACCTGGCTTCGCTGTATTCGACTGCGTCCATCTTGTTCACGGCAACGATGAGCTGGTTGATACCGAGGGTCCTGGAAAGGAAGATGTGTTCCTTGGTCTGGGCCATTACACCATCAGGAGCTGCAACTACAAGGATTGCGGCATCGGCCTGGGAGGCACCTGTAATCATGTTCTTGACGAAGTCGCGGTGACCCGGGCAGTCCACAACTGTAAAGTAATACTTGTCGGTGTCGAATCTCTTGTGAGCGATATCAATGGTGATACCCCTCTCACGTTCTTCCTTAAGAGAGTCCATTACCCATGCGAATGCAAAGGATTCTTTACCCTTTTCTTTTGCTTCTGCCCTGAACTTCTCGATAATGTGAGCTGGAACAGCTCCTGCTTCAAACATTAAGCGACCTACAAGGGTGGACTTTCCGTGGTCAATGTGACCAATAACTGCTAAGTTAAGATGTGGTTTATCTGCTGCCATATTAAACACTCTTTTATTATTTTTGGATAAGTGGATGTCAGATGTATCCAATATCAGATAATTACTATATCAATATTGGGGCAAACGTCAATATTGGAATAACTTTGCCTATATGTTCTTTAACTCAATATTGACCTGTTTGATCAAACTCTTCACGTATTTTCCGCACAGGCAAAAACCAGCCTGATTTCCAGCGGCCAGAGCTGTTTCTCCCCATTATAGATAATCTTACGTTTAAAGTTTTCCAATCAACCGGATATTTTACACCGGAATTAACGGGACATATCTGAACTTGATTGATATATTTGAATTTGACGGTTTCCCGAATTAGACAGAACCCTGTCATTCAGGGAGCCCGGATGCCCGGATTAATGGGAGAAAGGCCTTAAGGCCTCCACTTCCCATAGATTGCCCGGAGTTTTTTTTCGAAGTATTAACTTCAGAGCCCTATGAAGTCAGTGGGCCTGGGAAGGTCTTTCTTAAGGCCCTTTCTTTCCCTTATCTTGGCAACGATATCTGTCAGAAGGCCCGTCGGCACGATATCAAAGCCGCCGAATTCCGTGCTCCACATGGCACGCCCTTCGGTCGCGGATCTGATTTCCCCTGCAAAACCGAACATCTCGGCCACAGGCACTCTGCACTCGATAATTGCCAGGTCGCCCTCGGTGGTCATGTTCAGGATAACGCCGCGACGACCCTGCATTTCCTTGGTTGCGCCGCCCATGTTAAGTTGCGGCACCTGGACGAAGACTTTCTGGTAAGGCTCAAGCAGACTGTCCTCTGCAAGGAGCATCCCGGCCTGTATGGCCTGCCTGGCGGCGGGGATGACCTGTGCCGGACCCCTGTGGATCGTATCTTCGTGCAGCTTTGCATCCACAAGCACGGCTTTGACGTTGGAGACCGGCTCTCTTGAAAGCGGCCCTGCCTTCATAACTTCTTCGAACCCGTCGATCACGAGTTCCATGGTTTCGTTGAGGTACTGGATACCTCTGGTCATGTCGAGGAAGACGTTGGTACCGTAAATGGCGGTGATGGCCTTTGCTTCGTCCTTGCCCATACCGGCTTCAATAAGTTTTTCCCTGCGCTCAAGTTCAGGCATCCTCATGGAAATATCGCCGGACTTGATAAGCTCGACAATTTCAGAGGAAAGAGGCTCCACATAGATATAGAACCTGTTGTGCCTGTTCGGGGACTTTCCTTCAACCGGCTCGATTTTATTCTTAACGGTTTCCCGGTACACAACGATGGGTTTACTTGTGGTGATTTCCACATTCTTGTCCCTTTCAATCCTGTGTGCAATGACTTCAAGGTGGAGTTCCCCCATGCCGGCCATGAGGTGTTCCCCGGTTTCTTCGTCAAGGGTGATCTGGAGGGTCGGGTCTTCCTTGGCCACCTGTCTCAGGACCTCAACAAGCTTTGGCAGGTCCTTGGTGTGCTTTGCCTCGACAGCCACGGTAACCACAGGCTCACTTACGTGCCTGATGCTCTCGAAGGGAATCATGTCGCTAAGAGTGGTGATGGTTGAACCGACAATTGCTTCCTTAAGCCCTGTAACTGCGGCAATGTTTCCGGCAGGGATTCTTTCCACTTCAAGCCTTTCGGGCCCCATGAAAATCCCGACCTGCTGAACCCTGCTCTTCTTGGCAGAGCCTGAGGTGTAGACTTCCATACCTCTGGTGAAGGAACCGCTGAACAGTCTTCCGGTTGCGACTTCTCCTGCATGGGGGTCCATGGAGATGTCCGTTACCATGAATGCGAGGTCCCCATCAGCATCTGCTTTTGCCATGGACTTCCCAATCGCGCTGTTCTCATCTCCGTGCCAGATGGTTTTAACCCTGTTTTTCTGGGCCTCAAGCGGGTTTGGCAGATGGCGTATAACCATATCAAGGACAGCTTCGTGCAGAGGACACTTCTCACCAAGGAACTTCATGTCCTCGGCACGGCAGCGGTCATAAATATCCCCGAAGGAAATTCCGGTCTTCTGCATCATGGGCACACTGATTGCCCAGTTGTAGAGAGCTGAACCGAAAGCAACTGTCCCGTTTGCGGCATCGACTTTCCAGCCGGCTTTGTACCTTTCCTCGTTCATGCTCTTAATGAGCTTGTTCACGTGGTCAATGACCTTTCCAAGGCGGACCTGCATTTCCTGAGAGTCCACCTGAAGTTCATTGATAAGCCTGTCGACCTTGTTTACAAAAAGAACCGGTTTTACGTGCTCTCTGAGGGCCTGCCTGAGCACAGTCTCGGTCTGGGGCATGGTACCTTCAACCGCGTCCACGACAACGACCGCACCGTCCACAGCTCTCATTGCACGGGTAACGTCTCCGCCAAAGTCGACGTGGCCCGGGGTGTCGATAAGGTTGATAAGGAAATCATCATCCCCGTAAGTGTGGACCATGGACACGTTGGAAGAATCAATGGTGATTCCACGTGCCTGTTCTTCTTCATCGGAGTCCATGAACAACTGCCTGCCTGCAAGCTCGGTAGAGATCATACCGGCTCCGGCAAGAAGGTTGTCGGATAATGTGGTTTTTCCGTGGTCGATGTGCGCAACGATACCGATATTTCGGATCTTTTCGGGGTTGGTCATAAGCGAGGTTACGCGCTCGACCATTTTCTTCCTTCGTCCCATAATAATACCTTTGAATTGAACCTTTTAGGTCTAAGAGATTCGAATATTTGATTTATGATCAAAAACAGGCGATTTAGCCTGACATTACTCAATAAGACAAATAAATAAGCCTGTAAAGCAGTAATTAAAAAGAATCCGGATAAAAGGGAATCCTGATACAGGAATCCCTATAGGGGAAACCCCGTAACGGAGAATCCCGATAACAGGAAAACTGCTCGATTAACGGGCTGCCTTTGCGACTCTTTCTTTTGCGTCCTTCCTGTTAATGGAGAAACACTTTGAATCGCGGTTAGCTGCACCGATTATTTCGGAAGCCAGACATTCCGCGGCGGAACGCTTGGACTTGAAGGCTCCATTGACAGTACCCATGCTGATGTAGCGAAGGGCGGAGTCAACACGCCTCTGAGGGGCGGTGTCCACTGCCTTTGGCACGGAAATACCTCCGTACTTAAGCCTGACAACTTCCTCTCTGGGGCCTGCCTGGCCGATGGCATTCACAAGCACCTGGATAGGATTCTGCTGGGTCTTTTTGTTCACAATGTCAAAGGCCTCTTCCACGATCTTGAGGGTGGTCTGCTTTTTACCGGTATTCTGGCCGTTCCTCATGATGTTGTTTACCAGGCGCTCGACAATTGAGATATCTGATTTATTAAACTGCTGTCTGGCATGTTTCCCGCTAGAGTGAGGGATGATCACAGGAGTAAGGCTCACATAGCGCTTGATTCCCGGGTCTTTGATTTCTACCTCCGTAGGGTCCCACTTTCCGAATATTTTATACAACAATAATCATCTCCTGGGTTTTTCCATTCTGCCGATGACCATTTCGTGTAAGCACACGTTGTTTACGGCAATAACTTTGAAGCGTACGCCCGGGATATCACCCATAGCACCGCCCATTCTTCCACCGATCCTCTCCACGGTAACTTCATCGTGTTCATCGATAAAGTTCACTGCTCCGTCTCCGGGACAGAAAGCAGTTACCTGGCGACCGTTCTTGATAAGCTGGATACGGACACATTTTCTTATTGCGGAGTTGGGCTGTTTGGCTTCCACCCCTACTTTCTCAAGCACAATGCCTCTGCCCTGAGGTGCGCCCCCGAGCGGGTCAGCTTTCACGTTCAGACCAAGGACACGCCTGTTATATCTGGAGTCCTTCCAGCGGGCATCCTGCCGGGTCTGTTTAAGTATAAGAGCTGCATTCTTTCCATTTGTCATTGTAAATTCTCCATTTTATGCGATCAAATTTGGTTTAAGTGATCAATATAATGCTCAGCGATCGGAGCAGTGTCACTCATGGAATGAGTAGTTCCAGCTTTCTGGATCACTGTAAAATCACATCGTCAATATCATGGTGACGACGGGCAAGCGTCTTTACCTTATCAATGTTTTTACCGCTTCTTCCTATGGCAAGTCCCTTCTCTTTATTGGGTACCTCTACATAAGCTAAACGCTTGCTATTTTTATTTACAATGTGTACGGAACTAACGCTTACAGGCCCGAAGGCATTTTTTATGAAAGTAACAGGGTCGTTTGAGTATTCCACAAGCTCAATGGGCCTTTCCAGGGTTTTTTTAACGCGGTTAATGTGTTCCCCGTTATGCCCTATAGCAAGTCCCATATCTCCCTGCTTTATGACATAGATGAGCCTTTCCTCTTCTGCAATGCAGTCCTGGACATTGGCCCTGGTCATATTTTCAAATAAGGCAATAAACTGTATGCTTTCTGCCGTAAGTTTAATCTCGCCCAAAATGCTGCAACTCCTTCATTCTCAGGCGACTGCCGCCATAATATCGGATTCACCTACTTCAATGATTGCCATTGCTGCGATGGTGAATGGTTTCCCGCATACAGGGCCCAGATCCACATTTGTTCCTTCGTATACCAGCACAGCGGTTCCTGTTGCCTGGATCCTTGCTTTTACGTTCTCCGGACAATTTGATGCCAGCACCACCAGTTTTGCATTGCCCTGTTCCGCTGCGTCAATGGTCAGATTGGTTCCGATAATAACGGAGCCTGTTCTCATAACCTTGATCAATGACTTGTCAATATTGATATCCATTTCATCAACTCTGTATTCTCGAACTTGAAATATATACTCAATCCTATACCTAGAAATGATTTGTAAATATAATCATATCGGAAGGGATCTCCTGAACCGATTAACGATTTACAAATATAACCATATCGGAAGGGATTTCCTGATCATAGTGAATATATGGTACTCTAAATACCTGATTCCTTATATCTATTTTCTGGTTATGGAATTCTGCAGTCCGGGTAAAATCCCGGAACCCTCAAAACTCCGATAACCGAAAATTTAGGATTTTTATGAGCTTTTATCAGAGGATTTTTCAACCTTCCTTTTCAAAGCTCGCAATCATCCTTTGCTGCAAGAACATTCGGTCTCTTTTTAGCGACAAGGTGCACATCTCCTGTACCCATGCGAATGGGCTGACCGACAATGATATTTTCGGTCACACCCTGCAACAGGTCCACATCTCCGCGCATTCCTGCATCCAGAAGATGGTTCACCGTGACTTCGAAAGCCGCCCTTGCAAAGACACTGGATTTTTCACCGGAAATCCCGTGTCTTCCTATCTGCTTCACTTCCCCGTCACAGGTCATGAGGTCCGCCACAAGCATGATGTGCCGGATATCCACAGTAAGTCCCTGTTCGCGGAGGGTATCGGTAGCTTCTTTAATAATCGAGTTCCGGGCAGCTTCGATCCCGAGCACCTCGTAGATTTCATTGATGTTGTTTGTGGTCGTCCGGGTCCGGTCCACTCCTTCGAACTGAAGCACCTCCCGGAGGGCCGAGCCTTCGGTATAGAGGGTGTATTCTTCCCCTTCCTTTCGGACCACGACCCTTTTGATCCCTTCAATTCCTTTCAGGGTGACATCATGAATACTTTTGGCAAGCTGGAGCAGCTCCCTGTAGGAAGCCTCATTCGGGGTTATGATGACCTGATTGTCGATATCCGGGGAAATGGCAACCATCACATTCAGTTCATCGTTGAACTTTTCCTTAACCTGTTCAATTGTGATGTTCCTGCCGTACATTGCCTTTTCATGCAAATCTATAATCAGCTTCATCTGGGAAAGGTCGGTCGTGACGTCCGCGATATGATCGATTTTCGTAGCCTCTATCTCCCAGGCAAGGATCCGGGTCTTCTCCCTATCATAAGCATAGTCGTCCGGCCCTTCCTTGGAAAGGGCGATTGTCATCATCGGAGTACTCGGAATTTTCCTTGCATCCACGATTTCGACCAGACGCGGTAAACCCAGGGTTACGTTAATTTCAGCCACACCCGCATAGTGGAAAGTACGCATCGTCATCTGGGTACCCGGTTCCCCTATAGACTGGGCGGCAACGACTCCCACAGCGTCACAGGGCTCGATGCAGGCCATTTCGTATTCCAGAAGGACCTGCTCGATGATCTCTTCCATTTGCTTTTTATTAACTCCGGCCCTGAGAACCTCTTCTTTGAGGGTCTTCATGATATTTGCCGGCAGGGGCATGTCCCTGGTCATGGTCTCAATAGTAGATTCACCTATCGCCATCATTCCACCTCCCTGTTCACAACATCGCTGACAATCCTGCGGATGGCATCAGGCTTACTGAAATCACTCTTTGTCGGGTTGATTCCGTCTTCTCCGAACTTGAACTGCACTACAACTCCTCTGGTATCCCGGACCGTCAGGTCATACTGGGCTTCCAGGTCCTGAAGCGCGTTTACGAGCCTGCGCTGGAGGTAACCTGATTGAGAGGTACGTACAGCCGTGTCCACCAGTCCTTCCCTACCCCCGATTGCGTGGAAGAAGTATTCGGTAGGGTTCAACCCGCTCTTGTAACTGGCCTTCACGAAACCGTGGGCGTCCGAACCCAGGTCTCCTTTCGCAAAGTGAGGCAGGGTCCTGCCCGCATAGCCTCTCTGTATACGTTCCCCACGGACCGCCTGCTGGCCCACACAGGCCGCCATCTGGGTCAGGTTCAGGATAGACCCTCTGGCCCCGGACCTGGCCATGATAACCGCAGGGTTTTCAAGTCCCATGTGGCTGTCCGCAATGTTTCCGGTCTCATCCCTGGCCTTACCGAGCTTTTGCATGATGCTCATTTCAATGGTTTCATCAAGCGTCCGGCCCGGCAGGGGTTCGAGTTCTTTATTAATGAAAGACTGGATCAGTTTCTGGACGTCGTCTTCAGCCTTGCCAAGCACCTCGTTGATCTGGATACTGGCTTCCTTCGGGATATCTTCGTCCGCAATCCCGAAACTCAGGCCCGATCTCATTACCGCACGGATGGCAAGTCTGGTGAAGTTGTCCACAAAACGGGCTCCCTGGCTGGCCCCGAACTGTTTGATAATCCTTTCCAGAATCTTTCCCTTAAAAGCCCCAATGGATGCCTCGTCAATGGTACCTTTAATCAATTCCCCGTCTTCAATCACCACATAAGAATCGTAAGGACACTCCTCTTTCTTACAGGTCTCACAGTGGGAACATACCTGGGCCGAAAAACCCATATTCAGGCCTTTGGGCAGGAGCTGGCTGAAGATCTGCTTTCCTGTCCAGTAAGGCTCTCCGTTTTCCCCGAAACTTGCGGGTTCGGGAAGCACCCTTTCCACATCAGTCTTCCTGAGGAGGTCATACGCATTGGGCTTTGAGATCTTTTTCTCGAAACGGGTCAGGATGAAAAGCCCTGAAATGTGGTCGTGAATCCCTCCGATAATGGGTCCGCCGAAACGCGGAGAGAGGATGTTTTCCTGGACCTGCATGAGGATCCTGGCCTCGGCCCTTGACTCTTCGGTCTGAAGGGCATGCATGTTCATCTCATCCCCGTCAAAGTCAGCGTTGTAGGGGGGACAGACGGCAGGGTTCAGCCTGAAGGTTTTATCGGGAAGCACCTTTACGGAATGAGCCATAATACTCATTTTGTGGAGGGAGGGTTGCCTGTTGAAGAGTACGGTGTCCCCGTCGTTAAGCTGCCTTTCAACCATCCAGTTGTACTCGATTTTCTCGGCAAGGTCTTCCTTGTTACTCTCGGTAACCTTAATACGCCTGCCGTCCGGCCTGAATACGTAATTCGCACCCGGATGGACAACCCCCGAATTACGGATGAAGACCCTGAGCTGTTCGATGTTCCTGGGGGTTACATTAACGGGTACGGTCAGGATCCTTGCTATGGGGATGGGGACCCCTACCTCATTGATACTGAGGTTCGGGTCAGGGGAGATAACCGTACGGGCGGAGAAGTTCACACGTTTACCCGAAAGACTTCCCCTGAACCTGCCTTCCTTACCTTTGAGACGCTGGGAAAGGGTCTTTAAAGGCCTGCCGGACCTGTGCCTGGCGGGGGGGATCCCGGAAACGGAGTTGTCAAAGAAGGTGGTGACATGATACTGCAGGAGTTCCCAGAGGTCCTCAATGATCAACTGAGGCGCACCTGCTTCCCGGTTTTCCTGGAAACGGTAGTTGATCCTTATAATATCCACAAGCTTGTGGGTCAGGTCATCTTCACTGCGCTGCCCGGACTCGAGGGTAATTGAGGGGCGGACCGTTACGGGAGGAACGGGCAAAACCGTAAGAATCATCCATTCCGGCCTTGCGTTATTCGGATCCATCCCTATTACTTTTATGTCCTCGTCAGGTATGCCTTCGAACCTGCCTCTGATTTCCGTTGGGGTCAGCTTTTCCCCGTCTTCCAGGTACTCAGTGGGCTTTTCAAACTTGATGTCAAGTTGTTCTTCCCCGCAGTAAGGGCAAACCTTTACCTTGCTTGCTTCTTTGTAAGCCTCGTTTATAACATCATCTGGCCTGTGTCCGATTTCCTCGATGGCCGTAAGCTGGCTTAAGAAATGTGCCTTTTGAGGGACGTCCAGAAGCAGACGGCTGCATTTCCGGCAGGAAGCCCGCAGTAGTTTCCGGATGATTTTATTAAAGCCCACATGGATCACGGGAGCCACCAGGTTGATATGCCCGAAGTGTCCGGGGCATTCTCCGGCTCTTCCGTGACAGGTTTTACAACGGAGCCCGGGGTCAATTACCCCGAGTTTTGTGTCCATGAGCCCCATGTCAATGGGAAATCCGTCATCATCGTAAGTGTCAGCCGTATCAATCGAGGTTGCGCTCATTTTTCGGATTTCTTTCGGGGACATTAACCCGAACTTGATCGCAGAAATTCTTTTAGGGATAGGGGGAACGTTTGCCATTGTCCATCACCTCCTCACACCGCGTCATGCAGTTCCATTCTCGGAGCTACACACAGAGATTTAATTTCATCCAGCAGCAGCTTGAACGCATAACTCATCTCCACAGGGAAGATGTCAGTGTCCGCGCCGCAGGCCGGACAGAACGCTATATTGCGCTGCTTGTCAAAGGTCGCGACCATTCCGCAGTGGGAACAGACGAGTTCAACGACCTTGTCCGATTCGTCCAGCAGCCTTTCCTTAAGGCACATGGCAGCCCCGTGCCCCACAAGCACGTCACGCTCCATTTCTCCGAACCTCAGCCCTCCTTCCCTGGCTCTTCCTTCCGTGGGCTGGCGGGTAAGCACCTGGACAGGCCCCCGAGAACGGGCGTGCATCTTGGAGGTAACCATGTGGTGCAGTTTCTGGTAAAGGATAACTCCTACAAAAACGTCGGCGGGGATCATCATGCCTGTTGCCCCATCATAAAAGATTTCCTTTCCGGTATGTGCAAATCCATGATCTTTAAGTCCCTTTCTCAGGCCTTCTTCGGTATCTCCCGAAAAAGCAGTCGCATTGATCCTTCTGCCTTCCATGGACCCGACCTTTCCTCCGATCATTTCCAGCACGTGCCCGACGGTCATACGGGACGGAATTGCGTGGGGGTTGATCATGAGGTCCGGGGTTAAGCCGGATTCCGTAAAGGGCATGTCAGCGATTGGCACTTTCAGCCCGATAACCCCTTTCTGCCCGTGTCTTGACGCGAATTTGTCCCCTATATCCGGGATCCTCTCGTCTCTTACCTTGACCTTGGCAAGACGGGTTCCGTTAATGGATTCGGTAAGTATGACAGTGTCCACGATTCCTTTTTCATTGGACCGCATTGTAATCGAACTCTCACGCCTCTGCTCCGTGGCCATCCCGAATTCGGAAGGTTCTTCCAGGAACCTTGGGGGACTGGTCTTTCCGATCAATACGTCATTTGGCCCCACGCGGGTTTCTGGATTGACAAGCCCGTCTATGTCCAGGTTCGCATAGGCCTCGGCACTGCGGGACCCGCGGAATTCGGAGTCTGGAATTTCGAATTTGTCTTCCTGTCCCCCGGGATACCTGCGCTCTTCCCCTTCAAAGGTACGAAGGAAGTGGCTTCTTCCGAGCCCTCTCTCAATCGAACCATTGTTGAAAATCAGGGAGTCTTCAATATTATAACCTTCGTAAGAAAGAACGGCAACAACGAAGTTCTGCCCTGCCGGCCTTTCGTCAAAGCCTATGGATTCGCAGGTTCTGGTTCTTGAAAGGGCTCTCTGAGGGTAGTGAAGGACATGCGCTCTGGTGTCAGGCCTGAGTTTCTGGTTGGCTGTGGAGACTCCTATACACTGTTTGATCATGGCCGCGCCCATGGTGTTACGCGGGGATGCGTTGTGTTCAGGGTGAGGGACCATGCCCGTACAGATCCCGAGCATGAGTTCGGGATCGATTTCCAGGTGGGTGTGCTCCGGAGTCAGGTGGGATTCGTAGAGGGCTATAAAGGCGTTTTCCTCTTCCTCGGCATCGAGGAACTCGACACAGCCCCTGTTTACAAGGTCATCGAAATTGATTTCCCCGTTCTTCAGTTTCTCTATATGCTCTTCCGTTACGAGAGAATGCCCGTTTTCCACAATCACGACAGGCCTTCTGGCTCTCCCCATATCAGAGTTAATGACCACTTCTCGGGTGGTGTTGTTCAGGGTTATATTGACCTGTCGGGATATGAAGCCCTGCCGCCGCATTTTCCTGAGTTCTGCAACCAGTTCCACAGGGGTGTCGTGTGTCCCGACAAGTTCACCGTTTATGAATACCTTTGCTTTAGTCATTTAGCATCGACCCGCCATCATCCAGGCCTTCGCCTGATAAAGTATAATAATCATCTTCCTTGAACTTCTCCTCTCCGGGGGAAACCTCTATTTCATCAATCCCTCCGAAAAGTTCCTCCTCATCCAGCTCTTCCATATCCACAATGCTTTCATCAAGAGGAAGGGGAATTTCCGGCGCTTTTATGATCAGGCGTTCCACATTCAGGTCATAGAGGATCTTCTTTATACTCTCGGAATCGTCCATACCTGTAGAAAGTTCCACCATCTGGGCGAAGTTCTTCACCAGTCCACAGTTAGGGCCTTCAGGGGTTTCCGAAGGGCAGAGCCTTCCCCATTGTGTGGGGTGCAGGTCTCGGGCCTCGAAGTGAGGCTGGGCCCTCGAAAGGGGGGAAATCACACGCCTGAGATGAGAAAGTGTTGAGATATAGTCGTTCCTGTCAAGTAACTGGGATACTCCTGTCCTGCCTCCAACCCAGTTTCCGGTTGCAAGAGGGTGCTGCAGGCGGTCGGTGAGGACATCGGCTCTGACGGTTGTCGCAACGTTGAGTTCCCTGTTTCTCATGTTGGCACGTTCGAGCTGATACTTGATGTCCCTGGCCAACCGGTTAAATGAAACCCTGAAGAGGTCTTCCATCAGGTCTCCAGCCAGTTTGAGCCGTTTGTTCGCGTAATGGTCTTTATCGTCTTCCGTACGCTTTCCAAGCGCCAGCTCGAAACAGGACTCGGCCATCCGGGCAAGGAAATGAGCTTTTGCCAGCCTGTCGGAAGTTTCGTTACCCAGATGGGGGAAAAGGTACCTGTTAATTACGTAATCGGCCCGCTTGATCTGGTATTCCTTGGCCTGGCCGGCTGCGACCCTTGCTCCGATTTTCTCTATAGCCGCTTCCTGGGAATCCACCTCGGCTTCTTCGAGATTTTCGAGCATGAACTTGATGATCTCTGGATCACTTGAAACTGCGTTTACTATGTCCTCGTCAGTCACAACCCCGAGGGCTCGCATAAGGGTAATGAAGAACACTCTTCCGGATATCGATGGGAAGGATACTTCCAGAAGAGACTTTCGGCCCCTTTCGACGATTACGAGTGCCCTGTACCCCCTATTCTGGGAAAAGACCTTTGCGACTTCGATTTTGTCCCCGTAACGTTCTCCAATCTCAACGAGGATTTTGTTAGGGGCCAGGTCCTCGAGGGTCATGACAACCCTTTCGGTCCCGCCTACTATGAAATACCCTCCTGAATCAAGAGGGTCTTCTCCGTAGCGGACCTTTTCGGCGTCACTCAGTCCCAGGAGGTTGCATACCTTGGACTTAATCATTATAGGGAGCTGCCCTATCTTCGCTTCCTGTACTTCGGATTCCACTCCATTTTTTATAACACTCATTTCCAGATAAAGAGGGCCCGAGTATGAAAGGTTCCGAAGCCGGCCTTCGTTCGGGAACAGTTTCTCTATAGCCCCGTCTGCCTCCTTCACCACCGGGTGCTCAACCCGGATTTTTCCGAGCCTGAGGTACGTGTCCTCGATATCCGTTTCTATTATATTCTGCTCATCGATGATCTTTTGCAGCCCATTATCGATGAATTTATTAAAAGAATCGATATGGTGCTGCACGATCTTATCCTGTGTAAAATAAGCCCGCGGCAATACACTATTATCTAACGCGATACTAGCACCCTCTTTGCTTTGAAGTGAGAATCGTAATAAAAGTTATTAAATAATTAAGCAGTATTCTTTTATACAACATGATAGGAATCCAAATTTGGAAAACAACAGCCATTAACATCCATTGACAGCCATCGGAAGAGTCGTCTTTAGGAAGCTCTTCTCTGGAAAAAATACCTTTTAAAAACCGTCTTTGGAAAAAATACCTTTTAAAAACCTGGCTTTGGAAAAAAACACCTTTTGAAAACCTGTCTTTGGAAAAAACACCTTTGAAAAACATGTCTTTATATAAAAATGCCTTTTGAAAACCTGTCTTTTGAGGTTCAGACCATTCGACGGTTTAAAAAATGCCCCTCACGATCACTCGATGACGAGCCTGTAATAATCTGCCTCCCCTGCAGTGTGACTTTTACGCTTGATTTTTACAACATCCCCGATAGTAGCTCCGATTTCTTTTATTACTGGATCCTCCACTCGAATCTTGGGAAATTGCTCCTTCTCAATAGAATATTTGCTTAAAACAGATTTTAACTCGGCCTCATGCATGATCTCATGTATGGGGACTGACTCATGATCGAGCAAGCTGAACTTTGTCAAATCCTTTCCTCCAAAAATAAAGATAAGATAAAAATATATTGCCCAAGTATACTAAAAGATCAATGTATACAAAATGTATACCAAAAGATTGCCCACATGGTATGGCGGGCCCGTAGGGATTTGAACCCTAGGCCGACTGGTTAAAAGCCAGTCGCTCTGCCTGACTGAGCTACGGGCCCACACAAGAATCTGTCCGAATAGACATTGCACCCCAGGTGCATATCGGGTAAAATTTACTCGAGCCTTGAACAGTGGGTGGCGCACCTCTCACACCGGTGCAACGCTCTAATTGTAGCTATGATATATATATCTTTCGGCTGGCACCCCGTGCTCCCCAATTAGCATCATAAAAATAATATAATAATTTTCAATGTCGTATCAGAATGCAGGATTTGTATCCTTTTGATTAGATAGCTATAAGTATGAGGATTTCGAGTTTTTATAATGTAAGATGGAATTACACTAAAATAATTTTAATTTAGTTGGAAATACAGGTGAGTTGCATCCGTGCCTCACATGCCCACTGTCCTCCACATATCCGATATTCCTCCACATATCCGATATTCCTCCACATATCCGATATTCCTCCACATATCCGATATTCCTCCACATATCCGATATTCCTCCACATATCCGATATTC
>JAQVBP010000044.1:0-2954 GCA_028690255.1 Methanosarcinaceae archaeon | reverse complement strand
ACACATCCTATTTTCATGATCCTTCAAAGCATCCT
Organism: Methanosarcinaceae archaeon; assembly: GCA_028690255.1. Taxonomy (GTDB): domain Archaea; phylum Halobacteriota; class Methanosarcinia; order Methanosarcinales; family Methanosarcinaceae; genus JAQVBP01. Next base: position 2,919 of record JAQVBP010000044.1, on the reverse strand, counting down.
CTTAAAATGAATTTCCCAGATATTTCCCCCTATTTTTCTCCTGACTATATGGGGTTCTTTTTTTAGTTGTAGCTTTCTTTGCAGTCTTCATCCGGAAATACCCTGGGAAGATGAGGGCCGCGAAGCCCCCTCCAACCCCATACGGGCAGTACCGGGGGGTGTCTTTTGATTCTTTATGTCCCGAACTCCCAGCCGTTCATGTAGCGTTCCTGCTTGGAGGTCAACTCGTCTATGGTTATACCCATGGACTCCAGTTTGAGCTTTGCAACGTAAGTGTCAAGGTCGAGGGGGACCTTATGGACGCCGTCAAGAAGCTTGTTTTCTGCGATATGGCGAACGCAGAGGGCCTGGTTTGCAAAACTCATGTCCATGACCTCGGCGGGGTGTCCGTCTCCTGCGGCCAGGTTTACGAGCCTGCCGTCGGCGATGACGTTGATGCGCCTGTTTCCGAGATCGTATTCCTTAATGTTTTGCCGGACGGTCTTTACGGATTTTGCAAGGGTGGCCAGGGCTTCCATGTCTATTTCCACGTTAAAGTGCCCGGAGTTGGCCAGAATTGCCCCGTCCCTCATAAGCTTGAAATGTTCCTCGACCAGGATATCCCGGTTCCCGGTGGTCGTAACAAAGATGTCCCCGAGCTTTGCGGCCTCGCTCATCTTCATGACCCTGTAGCCGTCCATCCTGGCTTCGAGGGCTCTTATGGTGTCCACTTCCGTCACAATGACATTTGCCCCGAGGCCATCGGCTCGCATGGCAACGCCCTTCCCGCACCAGCCATAGCCTGCAACAACAACGTTTTTGCCTGCGACCAGGAGGTTCGTCGTCCTGTTAATCCCGTCCCAGGCCGACTGGCCGGTCCCGTAGCGGTTGTCGAAGAGGTACTTGGTCATGGCGTCGTTTACGGCAATTACCGGCATCTTGAGGGCCCCTTCTTTTTCCATCGCGTTCAGTCTGTGAACCCCGGTTGTGGTCTCCTCGCAGCCCCCGAGGATGTTCGGGAGGAGGTCAGTTCTTTCCTTGTGTAACTTGAAAATAAGGTCGGCTCCGTCGTCGATTGTGATATCCGGCTCGAAATCAAGGACCGCATCAAGGGCATCGTAATACTCCTGGGTGTTGCATCCGTATTTTGCAAAACAGGAGACGTTTTCTCGGGTGTCAAGGGCCATTGCCACATCGTCCTGGGTACTCAGGGGGTTGCAGCCCGCAATCGCGACCTTTGCCCCGCCAGCTGCCAGGGTCTCCACAAGGACAGCGGTTTTTGCTTCCACATGAAGGGCCATTGCGACAATATGCCCTTTCAGGGGTTGTTCCTCTATGAAGTTCTCTCTGACGATTTCCAGAACGGGCATATGGTTTCTTGCCCATTCCATCTTCATATTTCCGGATTCTATGAGTTCTTTTTCGTTCATGTTAATCCCATTATTTAAATTAAGCAATTAAATTGTTAATCAGTAAGATAAAATGCCCGGTTGAATAATCAGCCAGCTCGGTTGAACAATCAGTCGGGTCATATGACTGTTTTCAGGCATTAACCCTTTCCACAAGGGCTTCCGCAGCTTTCTGGGTTTCTTCAACAATTTTTTCCTCATCCAGCACAAGCACCCTGTAATCGTCCATCAGGACTTTCCCGTCCACGATTGTGGTCCGGACATCAGAGCCGCCGGCCGCGTATACGAGGTGAGAGGGCACATTGTCAAAGCGCGGGGTCAGATGGGGGGTTTTCATGTCCACAACGATAAGATCCGCCTTTTTCCCGACTTTCAGCATCCCGGCCTCAGGCTCGATTGCCTGGGCGCCTTTTACGGTCGCCATCTCAAGCACCTGCCGCGCAGGCAAAACCGTCGGGTCGAAGGTGTTAACCTTGTGGAGCAGGGCCGCGGTCTTCATCTCCTCGAAAAGGTCCAGGTTGTTGTTCGAGGCGCAGCCGTCAGTCCCGAGCCCGACGTTTACACCCTTTGCAAGCATTTTCTGAACAGGTGCGATTCCCGAGGCGAGCTTCATGTTGCTTACCGGGTTATGGGAAACCTTGACTCCTCTCCTGTTCAGGATCTCGATATCTCCGTCCGAGAGCCAGACGCAGTGGGCCGCAAGCACGTCGGGCCCGAAAAAGCCGAGCTCTTCAAGCATGTTCACGGAACACATCCCGTATTGCGCTTTCATTGCGTTAAGCTCGGCCTCGGTCTCGAGCACATGGATATGGATTCCTGCTTTGTCCTCGCTTGCAGCTTCCCTGACCTTTGCCAGAAACTCTCTGGAACAGGTATTGGGGGCATGTGGTCCGTACATGGTGGAAATCCGGCCCCCGGCCGCACCCTGCCATTTCCGGACAAACCGCCTCCCTTCCTTAAGTTCATTCCTGCCTTTTTCCTCGTCTCCGAGCTCTATCATACCATAGGAAAGGGCCGCCCGAAGTCCGGAGGCCTCAACGGCCTTTGCGGTCTCATCCATAAAAAAGTACATGTCGGCAAAAGAGGTCGTCCCGGACTTTATCATTTCCAGGCAGGCCAGGAGGGTTCCGGAATAAACATCAGCGGCCCGGAGCTGGGCTTCCGCGGGCCAAATGTGCTCCTGAAGCCACTCGGAAAGCTGCAGGTCGTCGGCATAGCCCCGAAAAAGCGTCATTGCCGCGTGGGTGTGGGTGTTTACAAGCCCTGGCATCACAACCGAGCCTTTTGCGTCAATCACGGTCTCGGCGGTTTCGGCAGTCTTTTCCCCGATTTCCGTGATTTTTCCGTCCTCGATTACGACAGTCCCGTTTTTGAGGTCTCCGGCCTCCGGGTCCATTGTCAGGACATAAGCGTTCTTTATGATTATGTCAGCCATGTGATACACCTGAAATTTTGCTAAAATATGATATTTGAGTCTTTGATCAAGTTTCTACCTGAGCTTTGCTCGTTGATGGGTATTTAAAAGTTTGAG
>JAQVBP010000043.1:18512-20810 GCA_028690255.1 Methanosarcinaceae archaeon | reverse complement strand
ATCTCTATTAACCAGATCTCTATTAACCAGATCTCTATTAACCAGATCTCTATTAACCAGATCTCTATTAACCAGATCTCTATTAACCAGATCTCTATTAACCAGATCTCTATTAATCAGATCTCTATTAACCAGATCTCTATTAACCAGATCTCTATTAATCAGATCTCTATTAACCAGATCTCTATTAACCAGATCTCTATTAACCAAATATTTATTAAACAAATATTTATTAAACAAATCTCTATTAACCAAATCTCTATCAACTAAATCTTTATTAATTTTCGATTTAAAATATTCTTTTGGAGAATCCTTATGTTTAAAAGTCAGATTAACGAATGTGAAGACGTTTTACTTTCAATGAAATTAATAGTAAATCAGTTAAATGACGTGATTCAGAAGCTAAACGAAGATGACATAAAAGACATGCTCCAGAAGATCCTTGATGCCAAGAGAATCTTCGTGATGGGAGCCGGTCGCTCGGGACTGGTTGGCAAGGCCTTTGCCATGAGGCTTATGCACCTTGGCTTTACCGTCTACGTTGTAGGGGAGACCACGACTCCGGCCGTGAAAGAAGAAGATGTCGTTATCGCTATTTCGGGTTCGGGAGAAACCCGTTCCATATCAAACCTTGGAAAAATCGTGAAGGACATAGGTTCTACTCTTATTACGGTTACTTCTAAGAATAACTCAACCCTCGGCCAGCTTGCCGACACATCCGTGATCCTCCCGAGCAAGACCAAGACGGATCAGGACCATGACCCGGACAGCGGAGGCGACCTTGAAAAAAACATGCGTGGAGATTATACAAGGAACCTGCCCCCTCTCGGAACATCCTTCGAGATAACGGCGCTTGTCTTCCTTGACTCTATTATAGCCCAGCTTATATCCCTTACCGGAGCTTCGGAAGCTGAACTGAAATCCAGGCACACAAATGTGGAATAAGCTTTTTGTTGAATAAACCTGTGAACTGTCCCCATCCAAAACAATTATCGGAGAGCTCCGGGTTTTAGAGGAAAGGTGGTTGGAGGAGTGGGCCCCCCCTTATCCCACATGTTTGTTAAACCGCCTGAGAATCTGTGACAGGTATTTTGAAATGATGTATGGGGACAATAAAAAATAATATCAGGAGGCATTACTTGGAATCTACTAAATTTTCAGAAAGCGTATCCCGGATTGATACCTCCGGGATCCGCAAGATTTTCGAGGCTGCCGGTTCGGACGCCATAAACATGGGCCTGGGTCAACCGGATTTTGACACGCCGGAACACATCAAGGAGGCCGCAATCGAGGCTATCAGGGAAGGCTTTACAGGTTACACCTTTGGCTCGGGTATTCCGGAGTTAAGAGAAGCTCTGAGCAAAAAATTCGATGAGGAAAACGGGTTCCAGGCCGCGCCCGGGGAAATTATCGTAACCTCCGGGGCCTCGGAAGCTCTGACAATTTCCCTTGCAGCTCTCCTGAACAGGGGCGACGAAGTCCTGATCTCAAATCCGGGTTTTGTTTCCTACAACGCCCTGACGGAAGTCATGGGTGGAAAAGCGGTAAGTGTGCCCCTTGCAGAGGACCTTACCATAAAACCCGAGGCAGTCCTTGAGAGGCTCGGCCCGAAGACAAAAGCCCTTATACTGAACTCTCCTTCCAACCCGACCGGGGCCGTGGCCGATAAGGCCGATATCAAAGCCCTTGCGGAAATTGCCGACGACCACAACATCACCATAATCTCGGATGAGGTCTACGAATACTTCGTATATGAAGGAGAACACGTAAGTCCTGCCCGCTACTCGGATAATGTCATCACCGTAAACGCAACTTCCAAAAGCTATGCGATGACCGGCTGGAGGCTTGGCTACGTTGCGGCCTCAAAAGAGTACACGGAGCAGATGCTCAAGGTGCACCAGTACATTCAGGCCTGTGCTAACTCCATCGCCCAGAAAGCCGCATACGCAGCCGTGACCGGCCCGAAAGATTCGGTAATCACGATGCGGGACGAGTTCCGGAAAAGAAGGGACGTGCTGGTAAAAGGTCTGAATGAGCTCGGGATGGAATGCGCTCTCCCGAAAGGGGCTTTCTACGCTTTCCCGAAAGTCAAAGACTCTGCGGCAGTTGCGAGCAAAATGATCTCTAACGGGGTCGTCGTGGTACCGGGAACCGCTTTCGGAAGCGAAGGGGAGGGGTATATCAGGATCTCCTATGCGGCCTCCATGGACAATATAAAACGGGCCCTTGAGATAATGGAAAAGGTTCTGTAAATTTTAATAAATAAATAAATAAATAAATAAATAAATAAATAAATAA
>JAQVBP010000043.1:16604-18412 GCA_028690255.1 Methanosarcinaceae archaeon | reverse complement strand
AATAAATAAATAAATAAATAAATAAATAAATAAATAAATAAGAAAATATATCCTTATATATGCAAGGTTATATAATTTCAGAAAGAGTTATATCGGAATCTGCTAATAATACAGCATGAAGCAGACCCGATTTTTCACTATTTTTGCGGTAATTTTCGGGGTTGGAGTCCTGATCGAGGGGTCTCTTTTTCAGGTGGTTTCCAGGCCCGGGAAGAAGGGACGATGAGCCTGTCGGTTAACGCTTCAGATGCCATAAAAATCATTGTCAATGACTCCATGTTTCCGTGTATATATCGGATAATTACGGAATGCCGGACTGGAGGGTTGTCAGGGCCACCCTTATTCATGAGAGCTTATATGACCTGAACGGCAGCAAGGTCCTGGAAGGGGAAAATATCTGGAAAGTCGAAATCCTGGAAAGGACCTGTGCCTGTTCGAGTATAAGTAATCTCTATGTTGTGGAAGGGTATGTATCTGCCAGTACGGGTGAAATTCTGAGGATAGAAAAAAAGCTTGTTTCAGAGATTAATTATGATAAAGCAACCTGCTCAAACACGGTATGCCACTGACGGGAAGGTAAAGCCGTTTCTATCAATTTATTATCCGTTAATCCTTTTCTTTTTTTTTCTGTTAAGTTCTGCACCGGCTCTGGCAGTTGGGGCCATGGCAGGAGAGAGCATATCTCAGGAAAACTATTCTGCAATTTCGGTGGAATTTTTCTATGAGGGGGGTTGTCTGAAATGCGAGCAGGCCTGGCCCCTGGTAATCAAAGTTGTTGCAAGCTATCCCCGACTCAATTACTCGGAATACGAATTAAGGAGTTCCTATGCCCGGATGAAAGAGTACGGGATTAAAACGGTTCCGGCAGTCGTGGTTAACGGGAACACGGTCATAACATATTCGGACTATAAAGGCAACGGTACGAAACTTGAAGCCCTGCTGACGGAAACTATTGAAAGCACCCCCGGGCTTTCAGCTGAAACTTCCGGTGAAGATATATCAGGCAAAGGAATTGAGAGTAAAAGCGAAAGTAAAAGCGAAAGCGAAAGCGAAAGTAAAAGTAAAAGCGAAAGCGAAAGTAAAAGTAAAAGCGAAAGTAAAAGTAAAAGCGAAAATGATAATAATGCTCCTTATAAGATAAGTCCTTTTATCGTGCTGGGTGCGGGTCTGCTTGCGGGTTTCAACCCCTGCCTGCTCGCCGTGATGGTCTTTTTAGCCACAGTCACCCTATCCTCCGGGGGAAGAAATAAAGATATGCTGAAAATCAGCACGGGTTTTTCCGCAGGGATCTTTGTCACATACATGCTTGCCGGGCTGAGTATCCTCTGCACGCTCAGTTTTCTGCCTGAAAGCCAGGAAAGTCTCACTTCTTTCCTGGCGGGGATGACCTTCATTCTGGGCCTCTGGCATATCTATGACGCATACCGCCTGAAAATTCGATTAAAATCAAGCTTCAAAACCCCTTCTGCCTTGAAAAAAATCATGAGTGGGGTGAAAGGCAAAAATGTCCTTTCCTTATCCTTCCTGGCAGGAGCGCTTTTTTCTCTTGTAAAGGCCCCCTGCGTGGGAGCTGTCTATATCTCAATCCTGAACCTGCTGGTCGCAAAAGCCAGCGTTTTCGAGGGGGCCGTCTACCTGGTCCTTTACAATATAGGACTGGTACTGCCCGTAGTCCTTCTTGGAGTCCTGATGGCCTCCGGGCTGGGTCACAAAACAGTTACGGAGTTCAGGGAAAAAAAGAGGGCGGAAATCCGGCTGGTGACCGGGCTCACCCTGGTCGCACTGGCCCTGCTCCTCCATCTGAAACT
>JAQVBP010000043.1:11298-16504 GCA_028690255.1 Methanosarcinaceae archaeon | reverse complement strand
ATCTGAAACTCATCTGAAACTCATCTGAAACTCATCTGAAATTTTATTCATTGATATCCCGGGTCTTGTTCAGGTTCCGGGAAGGTATCAGCTTCCTCGACCACTACTTTGGGTTCGGGGATCATCTCAATCAGTTTCTCAATAACCTCTTCTATACCTTCCCCCGTTATGGTCGAGATGTTCATTTCCACATCGCCCAGTTTCTTAAATTCAGGCCTGTCAGCCTTGTTAGAGACCACAAGAATAGGCATGTCGAAATGTTCTTTGATCTCTTCTAAAAGGTTTTTCTGGTCCTGGATCTCATACCCGCAACTTTCACTCGGGTCCATAATGAGCAGGAGGGCTGCGTCCAGGTGGTTGATAGCGGTTATCGCCTGGAGTTCGATATCGTTTCTCTCCGACATCGGCCTGTCCAGAAGCCCGGGGGTGTCCATGACCTGGTAGCGGACGTTGTCCCGGTAGAAATGTCCGATCGTAACCCCTTTCGTGGTGAAGGGATAGGGTGCGACTTCAGGACTTGCCCCTGTAATTTTCGAGACAAAGCTGGACTTACCCACATTCGGGTAGCCCGCGACAATGATTGTGGGTTCTTCCCCGACTTCGGGGAGTTTACGCAGGATATTCCTGGCCTTGTTCAGGAAGATCAGATCCTTATCGATGGACTTGATAATCGAGGCAATTCTCCCGAAAGCCTCTTTTCGGACGGAGTCCGGATTATCGGCTTTCCGCATCTTTCCGACATACTCCCTCCCGACCTCGTGGATTTTGCGGCTTGCCCAGTCCAGGGACCCGAGGGCCATTTTTAATTCCTCGACTCCGACCAGGATATCCGTGAGTTCGTAATAAAAAGGAGAGAGGTTGCCGAAACTCGGGAAACGGCGGACGACATTTGCCAGGTTGTCGGTGAAGATGTTTGCGGCAGTCAGGAGCATGGACTCGTTGGCACTTAGTCTGCTATCTTTTCCTGTAATGGTCTTTCCGGACATTGTCCGGGAGGCCCGTTTGAAGGCCTTGTTGATGAGTTCCTCGGAAGTGGGAACGGTGTGAATTTTCTCAAATATCATGGTTTTCAGACCCTTTTCTGGGTTCCTCTACATTTAATCTCCATCAACAGACGGGGTTCCTGGCCTTGACAATTCCGGCTTTGCCGAAAATGCATGGAAGGGATGAATGCGTCAACACTCCTGCCGCTTCTTTTCTGTTGTTTTTCTGGCAAATACTTTTTCAGTATTATCAACTAATTAAGGAGTGGAATCAACCAATTAAGGAGTGGATCCACATCGCCACTGTACGTTGGCTTGCCAATTACCTGATCCCCCTTCAAACCTCTCAGGAATGTTTAATCCGGATCGATAGCTCTGTAAACCTGCTGGAATATCCGCGAGTATCAGGGCCTTCATAAATAAAGGCTATTCAACCAGGGATTTGCCGAAGCCTCTTATACTAAAATCGGAAATTTTAGGGAAAGGGTAGTTGACATTTGTAATGACAGATTAAGATCTGAACCCCTAATAAAAGTTTATACCTGTGACCCCTGGAGCCAGATGAAATGATAGGGAGACCGGACTCTTTTTATATTTGTAAATGTAATGTATGTGATTAATTTATAATCATTAATTATGCTAAATGATACGGTGCTACACTAAGATATACAACATCAAATTATAGGTATATGAAATTGATGGTGGTTATATGGAACTTACTCCTATTCAAAAAGACATTATTATTACATTAATCAATTTACAGAGGCAAAAAGACAGGGCGATCAAGGGAGAAGAAATTGCCGAGGTAATTCAGCGGAACCCCGGAACAATCCGGAATCAGATGCAGCTATTAAAAGCCCTCGGCCTTGTTGAGGGTGTCCCCGGACCGAAAGGAGGATACAAACCAACAGGTGCCGCCTACGACGCTTTACGCATCCAGCAGTTAAAAAACGAGTCCGTTGTGCCAATCTACAGGAACAACGTAATCGTAAACGGGGCCACAGCCGCTGAAATAAGTTTTACGACGGTAAGGAGCCCGGAGATGTGCAACGGAATTATAAGAGTACTTGGGAACATCAAGGACTTTGCGATGGACGACAAAGTCCAGATCGGCCCGACCCCGGTAAACCGGCTCATCATCCGGGGGGAAATTACAGGCAGGGATGATACCAACAATTCCATCCTTTTCGATATCACTGAAATGGTTTCCCTTCCTAAAAAGCAGGTCAAGCATTACATGAAGTACCCCCCCGTGCTTGTCAACATCAATGCCAGTATTCAGGAAGCTACAAGGATACTGATCCGTAATAATATCCATGGGGCTCCTGTGGAGGACAAGGGCAAGGTCGTCGGGATAGTAACATATACCGACATAGGTCATGCGATTGCCCAGGGTAAAATGAACCTCAAGGTCAGGGATCTCATGACAAAGGAACTGATAACCGTGGATGGGGATATGCAACTCTACGACGTTGTCAAGCTTTTCCATAAATACAACGTGAGCCGCCTCATCGTGACGGTCAACGGGGTAGCCAAGGGCACGCTCTCAAAGACCGATGTCCTGAACGAGCTGGCAGTTTACTGATTTGAAGAATAGATCTGTAAATTCAGAATACAATAATAAATTAAAAAGTGAATTAGAATAGAAAGCGCGGGGGAAATAAATTCCCTACCCGCTTTGTCTTTTAATCTCTTTTCATCTTCTCGTGGCGGGCGCTGAGTTCGTTTGCGATTTCCTCTAGAGTAATATCACTTGCGGCCAGCATCACCAGAAGGTGGAAGATCAGGTCCGAAGCCTCGTACACGATTTCGTCATGGTCTTCATTTTTGACGGCCAGGATCGTCTCAATTGCTTCCTCCCCTACTTTTTCAAGAATTTTATTCACACCTTTTCGGTGGTTCAAAAGTTTGCATACGTATGAGTTTTCATCAAAGTTCTCTTTTCGGTCCAGGATAATGTCATACACCTGGTTTAAAACGGATAGATCGGCATCTGCCATGTTAAAACACCTTTTTAAAAAATTAAATGAAAAGGTTTTCAGACCTTTCTCGGATCGGTGATTTCTCCCGTAAGGGCCGAAGCTCCGGCAGTCGCCGGGGAAGAGAGGTAGACGAAAGACTCGGCACTTCCCTCTCTGCCTTTGAAGTTCCTGTTTGAAGTTGCAAGGCCTACTTCGCCCGCTCCGAGCAGCCCGAAGGAGCCGCCCATACAGGGGCCGCAGCAGGCTGATTCCACGATTGCTCCGGCATTCATCAGTTTTTCAATATAGCCTGCTTTCATGAGTTTCATGTACTCGGTCCTTGAGGCCGGGACCACCAGCAGGCGGACACCCTTTGCAACAGGTTCGTCGCCCATGATGTCGGCCAGGATCTTTATGTCTTCAAACCTGCCGTTCGTACAGGAACCCATGAAGATCTGATCGACCTTCGTGCCTTCGACTTCGCTTACGGGTTTCACGTTGTCTACGTTGTGAGGACAGGCTACCTGGGGTTCGAGGTCCGAGACGTCGTAGTGCCTGACCTCGGAGTACTTCGCGTCTTCGTCGGATTTCCAGTAAGGGTCAAATTCATAGCCAGGAACGCGCTCTTTAAGGTAGGCTGCGGTAACGTCGTCTGCCTCGACAATTCCGGCTTTCCCTCCCATTTCGATTGCCATGTTGGACATGGTCATACGCTGGGAAATGGAGAGGTCCCGCACGGTCGAGCCCGCAAACTCGGTGGCCATGTACCTGGCTCCCTCGACTCCGACGTCTCCTATAAGGTGGAGGATGAGGTCTTTGGAATAAACCCGGTCGGGGAGTTTCCCTTCGACTTCAAAGCGCAGGGTTTCAGGCACCCTGAACCAGAGTTTTCCCGTGGCAAAGACTGCGGCCATGTCGGTCGAACCTACACCTGTAGAAAAGGCCCCCAGGGCCCCGTAGGCGCAGGTGTGCGAGTCCGAACCCACAACAAGGTCGCCAGGCAGGACGTGCCCTTTCTCGGGCAGGACCTGATGACAGACCCCTTCGTAAACGTCATAGTTTAAAATGCCCTGCTCTTTTGCAAATTTCCTCAGCATGATGTGGTTTTCTGCGGCATGGATGGAGTCGGCAGGGACCTGGTGATCAAATATAATCACAATTTTTTCAGGGTCCCATACTTTTTGCTCATCCTGCTCATTCATAATCTCGTAAAAGCCCTGAACGGCCAGCGGACCTGTAATGTCGTGAGTCATTGCCAGGTCTATGTCTGCCAGCACGAAATCCCCTGCTTTTACAGAACTTCCGGAGGCTTTCGAAAATATCTTCTCCGAAATAGTCATCGGATACACGTCTTTACCGGGCATTTCGGTCATGGGGATTAACTTAGCTTTATAATAAATAAACTTAATTGAAGGCCCCGGATCTGCAGGAGTGAATTAGTTTTAATCAGATTTTTCGCAAAAGGCCCGATGCGGCCGAGAATTAGGGGAAACAGGAAGGTCTGATGCGTAACCGTTGGCCGAAAGCGAGGAAAATCAGGAAAATCAGGAAAATCAGGAAAATCAGGAAAATCAGGGATATCAGGAAGTTCTGGGTCCTGCCCGTTTCTTCCCTCCGGCTCTCAGGTTTTGCCCTGAAAATCCGGCAACTCCCGGAAAGGCATTGAAAATCTTAGAAAATGCTTACCCCTTTCACGGAAGATAGTTCCAAAATATCGTCCACGAGTTCACCCGGGACTTTCTGGTCCGTGATGATGGTAAGCCTCGGTTCGTCCGTAAGGTAAGGGTCGTCCGAAACGGCCTGACGGATGCTCAGATCGTGTTCTGACACGAGGGCCGCGACCTCGGCCAGGATGCCCACGTCTGCGGCGGCTTTCGGGATGATTATAATTACGCCGAGCCCGAGAGAGGGGGCCACGTCCCTCAGAAAGGGGATAGAATGAACATTTTTAAAAATAGTACTCAGGAGTTCATCGGAAACGATGGTCTTCGTGGTGGAATCCACGACCCGTCTGTCAACCCCGGCTTCCTTTGCAAGCTGGGTATGCGCAATCTCAATGCTTCCAGAGGTCACTTTCCCCTCTTCGCTTATCTGAAACCCGCGTTCGAAGAGTAATTTCAGCACCTTTGCCTGGGCCGGGTATTTTTCAAATTTCTTCAGTAACATCTGCCACATATAAATTAAGGTTTAACCAGCCGACGGGATATAAAACTTATGATACGGCCGCCATCCGGGACCTGCCCCACCCGAGTTCCGCTTCGG
>JAQVBP010000043.1:5022-11198 GCA_028690255.1 Methanosarcinaceae archaeon | reverse complement strand
CCGGGTATTTTTCAAATTTCTTCAGTAACATCTGCCACATATAAATTAAGGTTTAACCAGCCGACGGGATATAAAACTTATGATACGGCCGCCATCCGGGACCTGCCCCACCCGAGTTCCGCTTCGGCACCCGAGTTCCGCTTCGGCACCCGAGTTCCGCTTCGGCACCCGAGTTCCGCTTCGGCACCCGAGTTCCGCTTCGGGAGCACGGGGTCCGTTTCGCTCCGCTCAAGCGGACTGAAAACCGCCAGATCAACCTTAATTGCCGTCTTTCAGCCGTTCTTTTTCCGTGTGTTCCGTGGTTTGAATACTCACACCAAACACCTCCTCTCACAAAAACACAACCTTTACGAGTATAGAGCAATTCCCAAACTGAAAATCTGAAGTTATATTTTCACCATTCCTTAGTTGCACTGCAAGTGGACTAAGGACCCGCAGTGAAATAACCTATGGAATGGTGAAAATATCCAAAACGCTTTTGACAGATTAATAATTCGCTCCTGTTTTGGGGTCCGAGCTTTCCGGGATTTCCGTGCCCTCCACACCTGACGTATCGGCTTCAAAGCTCACGAGCAGGGAACTTGAAAGGATCAGGAAGCAGCCCAGAAGGGTTCCTGAGGAGATGGGGTCCTTTAGCAGGACATAGGCGCAGAGGATTGCGCTTACAGGTTCGAGCAGGGAGATTATGCTTGCGTTCTGGGCTTTTACGTGCATAAGCCCGGTAAAGTAAAGGATGGCGCCCACGGAGGTAACCATGACTCCCATAAAAAGGATTACCGGCAGGTTCTCAAACACAATTGCAGAAGAGGCTTTCAGGGTATAGGGGAACAGGAGCACGAGGGCTACGGCCGTTGAGTGGAAGAGCTGTTCGAGGCCCGTGTATTCGTCTTTCAGGTACCTTGAGGTCATAATGATGCAGGCGTAAAAAAAGCCCGAGAAAAGCCCCATCAGGACTCCAAGCAGGTAACCTTTCCCTCCTGAAGAAAAAAGCGCATCAGGCCCTACAACGATAAGGACGCCTGCGAGGGAGAGCAGGAGGGCTGCAAGGTTTCTGGGAGTCAGCCGCTCTTTGAGCAGAAAGGGGGCAAGAAGGGTCACGTAGACCGGGGCAGTGTAGAGGAGCAGCACGGAGATTGAGACGTTTGTGTAATGGATGGCCTCATAGTAGGAGACCAGGACCCCGGCCTGCCAGACCCCGAGCAAAAAGAGGCCCTTTCTTTTTTCCTTCAGGCGGAGTCCGGAAAGTTCCCCCCTTAAAGCCAGGTAGGCCGTAAGCACCAGGAAGCCCGAGAGGAGCTGGTAGAAAACCACCGGACCCGGAGCCATATCCTTAATGTATACGAAAAAGATACCAGCAAAGCCGTAAATTACAGAGGACACTATTACCTGGATATTTGCTTTGACATGGGGGGATTTCATAGTCTGCAAAATAGGAAGGTTCGGCTTAATAATTCTTTCCGGAGCCCGGTGAAAGTAATCGGGCCGTGAGTAGCAGGGAGTATGCCTGACCTTTATATGCCCGGGCTGGAAAACAGCCCTGAATTTCTGGAACAGGATTGAAAAATGCGGCTTTTTTTGCCACTTTTTTTCGCCTTTAACCGGTCATTCCGGTCATTCCGGTCATTCCTTTTTTCCTTTCACTCCAAGGACGCGCACTATAAGCATACTGATTTCAAAAAAAATCACCATGGGTACGGCCACCATGACCTGGCTGAGGACGTCCGGGGGGGTGATTACGGCTCCTGCAATAAGGAAAAGGATGTAGATGTGTCTCCTGTAAGTAACGAGGGTTTCGTATTTTATAAGCCCGCTCCTGGTAAGGAAGGTGAGCACTATGGGAAGTTCGAAGATCAGCCCGAAAAGGGCCGTTGCAGCGGCTGCGAAGGAGATGAACTTGAAGACGGAATAGGTGGCAACCGCTCCTGCCCCGGCTGCGCTCAGGTAGAGGTATTCGAGGAACAGAGGCAGCATCAGGAGGTAGGCGTAAGAGGCCCCGAGGACAAACATGAGGACGGCAGCCCCGATCAAAAGAACGGCATGGCGACGTTTTATGGAGACCGGGTTTTTGACGGACAGGCGTTTTTTAAGGGCTCTCCAGGTGTAAAATAAGACCAGAGGCAGGGCTATTAGAACCCCTATTATGAAGGAGAGCTTGAGTTTGAGCATCATCACCTCAAGCGGAGTCACATACACGAGTTTTGCTCCTTCGGGCAGGAGGTCCGTCTTTATTTTTTCGATAAGGGGGCCCGTAAGCTGGAAGGAAACCGCAACTCCCAGGAAGAGGGTTGCCGCGATTAAAAACAATTTTCTTCGCAGGGTTAACAGGACAACACTTAAATTTTCGATTGCTTCAGACATGGATAGTACCTTTTCGGGAGCGGAAAATATTCTTATTTTTCTTATATTTCTTCAGGCTTTCAGAGGATATATTCATAATACCCCAGCAGGAACCCCCCGGATCTTTAGCTCGGGAGTTGTTGACGGGGATGGACCTGAGGCGGTCATAATATAATTTAGAAGATGCTCGTTTAAGAGGATGATTACAAAAGCTAAAATATAGATACTTCATGAGGTAAGATCTGATTAATAAAAATTCCGATATTAATATATTAAATTACGTGCACTCAAAGGGGGAAAAATGAAAAAGCAAGACAAAAATGGCCGGGGTCCGGATTCCCCCGAGGCCGCAAACAATGAGAGCCCGGAAAGCCCAAAAAATTCGGATATTACAGAAAAACCGGATATTACAGAAAAACCGGATATTACAGAAAAACCGGATATTACAGAAAAACCGGAGGTTGCAGACAGCCTTGCTTCCGGGCAGGGGGGAGGGGTCCCCGGAGACCTCGAAGAACCCCTTGTGGCTCACCTGAAAGAGTTTCGAAATCGGCTCGTTATCGTTCTGATCTGGCTCTTGCTTGCGATGATGGCCGCATACCCGTTCTCTGAAAAAGCTCTGGAGCTTATCTGGAAGGAATTCGTTGAACCGGGGGTTGACATGGCTGTTTACTCGCCTCTCGAATGGATCTTTACCCGCCTGAAACTCTGCCTGGTCTTTGCCCTCTCGGTCACCATCCCGCAACTCCTCTACCAGCTCTACAGCTTCGCGGGCAAGGGGCTTTATCCTCATGAGAAACGCTTTTTTCGAAAGGTGGTTCCGGCCTCTTTCCTGCTCTTCGTCCTGGGGGCGGGGATTGGCTACTTCCTGGTCCTGCCCGTGTTTTTCAGGTTCCTGATCGTTTACTCGGGCGACCTGGCCTCGGCCCAGCTCTCGGTCCACGAAACCCTCTCGGCAGTTACGACCATCCTTGCAGGGTTCGGAGTGGTGTTCCAGGCCCCGTTGCTTGTGATATTTTCCGTGAAAATGGGGGTTATCAGCTACGAGACTCTCAAGAAACAGCGGATTCTGGCCTACAGTGTTCTTGCGGGGCTTGCCCTCTTCCTCTCCCCTGACCCGACCTTCATATCCCAGGCACTGGTTGCGCTTTTGCTCGTGGTCCTTTTCGAGTTCAGCCTGATCCTTGTCAGGTTCTTCTGATATTTTGGGGAGGCCGGAGGCCGGAATTTTGCAAGAATTTTTATATTCGTTGTTAAATAATAGGTTCCAATGATTGGGTCCACTGAACTGATTGCAATACTCATAGCCGCACTCTTTCTTTTCGGCCCCCGGAAACTTCCCGAACTTGCGCGCTCCCTCGGAAGCGCCTTCGGAGAGTTTAAGAAAGCCCAGCAGGCCGCCGAATTCGGGCTCCCGGATTTTAACGTCCCGGCCCGGAGCGGGCAGCAAGGGGAGGACACTCATTCCGGCAGGGAGGATGCTTCCGGAAGCTCGAAAGGTCCCGGGGGCGAGCTCGGAAGTGTGCTGGAATCCGGGCCTTCGATTTCAGAGCGCGGTCTGAAGAAAACATAAGCTAACGGAAGATATTCCGGCTCGGAAAAAGTCACAGG
This sequence comes from Methanosarcinaceae archaeon, assembly GCA_028690255.1. Classification (GTDB taxonomy): domain Archaea; phylum Halobacteriota; class Methanosarcinia; order Methanosarcinales; family Methanosarcinaceae; genus JAQVBP01. The sequence continues at coordinate 7,250 of JAQVBP010000043.1, read as the reverse complement.
AAAGCGTTCAGATATTACGTTTAAATATATCTATATTTATAAAAAATGTGGCAATGGTTATCTCGAAGTACAAACCTTAAATATAATAAGTAAATCCTGTTCATCAACCGGATTAAGAAAACGAAATTTTGAGGTATAAATCATGATTGGCGGGTTTGGTCCCACAGAACTGATATTCATACTTGCAATAGTAATGATCCTCTTCGGGGCAAGCAAGCTCCCGGAACTTGCCAGATCCATGGGAAGTTCCGTAGGGGAATTCAAGAAAGCTCAGAAAGAATCCGAACAGTCCCTGAAGGAATTCGAAAAGTCCCTGAAGGAAAGCCCGGCGGTAAAAACAAAGGTTCAGGAAACCGCTGAAAAGCTCGGCATCGATATAAAGGGCAAAACAGATGACCAGCTCCTGGAAGAGATCCAGAAAGCGGCCGAAAAGCCAAAAGAAGTTTCTGAACCCTGAAAACCGGTTTTATAAAATCGTTTACTGGTCCATTTCCACTTTCATATCTTTCAGCAGTATACTCCTTCCTTAAAAACCTGAGCCGTCAGGCAAAGGTTTCAGGAAGGGGTAGTTGACTTTCACATTTATCTTTTTTTCAGATTCTTCCCCGTAAAAGCCCCCGGCTCAAATTTCCTCTTCGAACTTTTTCCCGTACTCTCCTGTAATAGGGATCTTTTCCCCACACTTCGGGCAGGTCTTATCCGGAGTGATTTCGTATTCTTCTACCTCGAAAAGCCCCCGCCTGATAAGGCGTTTTCCACAGTTCGGACAGAAGGTGCTGTCGTACTCGTGCCCAATAACGTTTCCGACATATACATAGTTCAGCCCTTCTTCAGTAGCGATTTTGTGGGCCAGCTCAAGGGTCTCTATCGGGGTTGGGGGAAGTTCCTGCATCCGATACTGGGGGTGGAAGCGCGTGAAGTGGAGGGGGGTGTCGGGGCCCAGGTTCTTATAGACCCAGCGTGAGAGCTCCCTGAACTCGTCCGGGGCATCGTTGTGGGTGGGGATGACCAGGTTTGTGATTTCCAGATGGATTCCGAGCTCCTTTGCAAGGATAGAGGACTCAAGCACAGGAGCCAGTTTCGCGCTTGCAACCTCCCGGTAAAATTTCTCGGTAAACGCTTTGATGTCAATGTTTGCGGCGTCAAGGTAGGGGGCGATATGCCTCAGGGCCTCAGGAGTCATATAGCCGTTTGTCACGTAGACCGTACCCAGGCCTGCTTCTTTTGCAAGTTTTGCACACTCATATGAGTACTCGTGCCAGATGGTGGGCTCGTTATAGGTCCAGGCAATGGAACGCGAATCCGACATCAAGGCCCGGGCAACCAGTTTTTCGGGAGGAATGTCCCTGACGTAGGCATCTTCCACGCAGGTCTGGGAGATGGCCCAGTTCTGGCAGTGCCTGCACCTGAAGTTGCAGCCGACCGTTCCCACGGAATACGCAAAAGATCCCGGATAAAAGTGGTACAGGGGTTTCTTTTCGATAGGATCCACCGCTTCACTCGACACCGTACCGTAAATCAGGGAATAGAGTTCTCCATCCCTGTTTTCCCGAACCCTGCAAATGCCCCTTTTGCCCGGAGCTATCCTGCACCTGTGGGAACAGAGTCCGCACCTGACTTTATTATCTTCAAGTTTTTCGTAAAACATTGCCTTGCGAATCACGTAAATCCCCATTAGCTGATTGTTTTTTAAGGGTAATAACGCTTACCTTCAGGGCCCTTTCTATCTCCGGATTTCTTATGTTCGTTCAAAAGGACTCCTATTTGCCTGCGCCTGGGCAAGCAGTCGAAATTTTTATACATTTCCACAGACTTTATTTATTATTGCAAATTGTATCAGCTGAAAGTAATTTTCGGAGGATTGTTTATATACTATGCTGAAAAATATGATTCTGACCAAAGATCATTATAAAAAATCAGTAAACTCAATCATTATAAAAAATCACATTAAGATGAGGCCTTTCTGAGTTGTGGGAAGCTTTGCATTCATCTTAATTTATACTCAATCTTATATCCGATTTACATCTCAACTTATATACATCCAAACTTATTTATATCCTCACATATTTATATTCTAACTTATTTAAATCTCAACTTATTCAAATCTCAACTTATTCAAATCTCAACTTATTCAAATCTCAACTTATTCAAATCTCAACTTATTCAAATCTCAACTTATTCAAATCTCAACTTATTCAAATCTCAACTTATTCAAATCTCAACTTATT
>JAQVBP010000043.1:0-4922 GCA_028690255.1 Methanosarcinaceae archaeon | reverse complement strand
CAAATCCCAACTTATTCAAATTCTGATTTATTTAATAATATATCCGAAACTGTGGGAACATTAATTGATCTGAGATTGACTGGAGGAATCATCTATCACCCGGGAGGAAGCCTTTCAAAGGGGCCTTAAGCTGCTTAAAAGTAAAAGGTATGCAAAAGCCTTTAACGTCTTTAACAAAATCCTGAGCCAGGACCCGCACGACACAGGAGCCCTGTACAACCGGGGCCTTACCCAGCTTGAACTTGGAAAAAGGGAAGAGGCTCTTTCTTCTTTTGAGGAAGTCCTGAAGGAAGATGCCGAATATTCCGGGGCCTGGTTCCGGAAAGGCCAGGCTCTGGCTGCCCTTTCAAAGCCGGAAGCCTCTCTGGAAGCTTTTGACCGGGCCCTGAAAACCGGCTCTGACAGGAAGGAAACCCTGTATGAAAAAGGGCTTGTGCTCGCCGAACTTGATCGGGGGGAAGAGGCCCTCTCCTGCTTTGAGGCTGCCCTTGAACTTAAAGAGGACTTTATCGAGGCCAGGTATGCAAAAGGAACCCTTCTCGGAAAAGAAAAAAGATACAGGGAAGCCCTGGAATGTTTCGAAAAGGTACTCACCCTTAATACCAGACACATCGGGGCCCTTTATTCCAGAGGCCTGGTCTTTGCAAAGCTGGAAGAATACGAAAAGGCTGGAGAATGCTTTGATGCGCTTATCCGGAAATATCCGAAGCATACCGGGGCCTGGGAACAGAAATGCCTTATTCTCTCAAAACTCGGGAAAAAAGAAGAGGCCCTGAAATGCTTTGATGGCCTCCTCAGAAAATTCCCCAGGCACGCAGACGCTCTCTATAACATGGGTGTGCTCCTCTCCGAACTTTCCCGCTTTGAGGAAGCCGAAAAGATCTTTTCCAGGCTGCTTAAACTCAATCCTGAAAACAGAGACGCCTGGTTTATGAAAGGCACGGCCCTCTTCAATCTCCTGCGCTTAAACGAAGCAATCGAGGCCTTTGAAGGGGTCATAGGGCTTGACCCAGGGAATCTGAAAGCCTGGAACTGCAAGTGTCAGGCCCTCATGCAGCTCGGGGTCTATGACGAAGTCCTGGAAACTTTTGACTCCCTTCTGGAAATTCACCCGGAACCCGAAGTTATCTGGTACAAAAAGGTTCCTGTCTTTCTCAAACTCGGTCGGCTGGAGGAAGCCTCTGAGGCCCTGGCCCGCGTAACCGGTCTGCAGCCCGGGAACAGGGCTGCCTGGGAAGAGGAGGGAATCGTGCTTGCAAAAATAGGTAAGTTCGAGGAAGCTCTGAACTGCTTTGACCGGGTGCTTGAGCTTGATCCTGATTCGGTCGAAGTCCGGAAAAAGAAAATCCCTCTCCTGATCAGGCTTAAAAGGCATGATGAAGCCCTGCAGGTTCTGGAAAACTGTCTTGAAAAAGAACCTGAAAACCCGGATTTGCTCTACCAGAATGGGCTTGTCCTCCTGGAAAATGAACAGTTCGAGGTTGCTCTGCCGATTTTTAAAAAATTGGTCGAACTCCGTCCGAACTTCGAAAAGGCCTGGCTGAACCTGGGCTTTGCTTTTTTCTCTCTTGAACGTTATGACAGAGCCCTCCGGAGTTTTGAAGAAGGGCTCAGGCTCAACCCCTATATAGAAACTAGCTGGAACAAGAAAGGAATAACCCTGGACAGGCTGGGAAAATCCGAGGAAGCCCTCGCCTCCTTTGAAGAGGCCCTGAAACTTAACCCTGCCTTTGGAGCCGCCTGGAAAAACAAAGGACTCGTCTTGCTTGAACTGGATGAATATGAAAAGGCAGAAGAGGCTTTTGCCGAAGTCCTGAAAACGGACCCTGAAAATACAGACGCCCTTTACAACAGGGCAATCGCTTTTTTCAAGCTCGGTAAATTAAAGGAGTCTCTTGAATATTTCGAAAAAGTTTACGCTCTTGATCCTGATTTTCCCGACCTCCGCCAAAAACTCGATTTGGCCAGGGCTGAGCTGGAAAATGATACCAAAGACCAGGAAGTTCTGGAGAGCCTCATAGCCGGAGCGGGAACGGGAATCCCTGCCGCCGGAGAAGGGCCCGAAGTCCTCTGCGAAAAAGGGAAACTTTCCCTGGAACTTGGAAAATATGAGGAGGCTCTGGAAGCTTTTGAAAAAGTGCTCTGCCAGAAACCCGGGTCAAAAACCGCCTGGTACAGGAAAGGGCTTGCTCTCCTGAAACTGAATCTTTTTGAGGCCGCTATAAAGGCCTTTAACGAGGTTATTATAAGGGATTCGGACTACGAGGAGGTCTGGACCCTCAAGGGTTATGCCCAGATGAAACTCGGAAAATACGCCCTTGCCCTCGATAATTTTGAAAATGTCCTCAGGGAAAAACCGTACTCGGAAAAGGCCTGGTACTACAAGGCCCTGATCCTGCAAAAGTTGCAGAAGCCAAAGGAAGCCGCATCCGCCTTCGAGACGGCGCTCCGGCTGGACCCGGACCAGAAAGAGGCCTGGAAAAACCTGGGCCTCTGTCTCTTTGAAATCAAGCAGTATGAAGCCTCTCTGGAAGCTTTTGACTCCTTCCTGAAAAACGAACCCGAAGATCTTTCTATCCTTTCCGAAAAAGCCCTTGTCCTCCAGAGGCTGGAAAGGTACGAAGAAGCTGCCGGGGTCTTTGATCTCCTCCTGGAACTTGATCCTGAAAACCCGGACTTGCTCTATAGCCTGGGGTCCGCCCGGTTCGAACTCGGCCAGTATGAAGAGGCCCTCGTAGTCTTTGAAAAAATAAACAAGGAAGGCAGCGGAGAGGGAAAAGAAAGGGACGGAGAAAAGATAGGCAGCGGAGAGGCGGAGATCGGACCTTCAATGGCCCTGGAAGTCCTTTACCTGGAAGGGCTCGCATTCCTCCGCCTGGGAAATTTTGAAAAAGCTCTTGAAAAACTTACGGAACTTACTGAAAAAGACCCTTTAAGGGCAGAGGCCTGGTACCACCGGGGCCTCGCCCTTTCCGAACTGGAGAGGGACGAGGAAGCTGCCGAAAACTTCGAAAAAGCTCTGGACCCCTCCTTCCCGGATGCCTCCTACAGGCTCGGGCTTGCCCTCTTCAAACTCGGGGACTGGGAGGCCGCGGTCAGGGCCTTTGACCTGGCCCTTAAAGCAGGCGCCGGGGAAGAGGGAATAGGAAGAGAGGAAGGAAAAGAAATAGGAACAGAGGAAGGAAAAGAAATAGGAACAGAGGACGAAAGGGGAGAAAAGGCAGGAGTCGGGCCGGAGACTCCTTCTCCTTCTCCTCTTTCCCTTCTCCCTGAAGTTCTCCGGATACGGAGCCTTGCTCTCCTCAAACTGGAAAGATACGAAGAAGCGGCCTCGGGTTTCAGGGAGGGCCTGTCCTCCGACCCTCTCAATAAGGATGCCCTTTCAGGCCTCAGCACTGCTCTCTTCGAGCTTGGGAAATACGAGGAAGCTTTCCTGATCCTTGAAAAGCTCCTTAAGCAGGACCCGGACCTGGAAGAGGCCTGGTTCAAAAAAGGGTTCGCTTTAAAGGAAATGGGGAAGGACCGGGAAGCAGTGGCTGCCTTTGGGACTTTCCTTCAACTAAAGCCCGGGTCAAAAGAGGCCCTTGAGCTAAAAGGGGACTGTCTGTTCAGGCTCGGGCAGTATGAAGGGGCAATAGAGGTTTATGAGGCCTTCCTGAAAAACGAACCCCGAAACGCCCGGATCCTGTGCAGGAAGGCCCTTGCTTATTTCAGGTCGGAAGATTTCGATAACGCCCTGCAGACCTTTGAAAAAGTCCGGGAAATAGAGCCCGGAAAGCCCGGCCTTACCCGCTATACGGGGTTTGCCCATTTCGAACTCGGGCAGTATGAAAAAGCCCTGAAAATCTTTGAGGACATGCAGGCCGACGATGGGAAGGTTCCCGAAGTCCTCAGGAAAAAGGCCCTTGCCCTTTTTGAACTCGGAAAGGTTGAGGAAGCAGCCGGAGTACTGGATATATTTGCTGAAGAAGCTGCGAAAGCAGAAAAAATCGCTGAGACAGAAGCGGGGAAGGAAGGGATAGGTACACAAAAAGGATCTCATTCATTCGAATACGCCGGAACCCTGGAAAAGTTTAGCGAGGCTCTGATTGAACGCGGAAAGTATGAAAGTGCCCTTTTCCTGCTTGATAAACTCATAAAGGAAAGGCCGGAATCGGGAAAAGCTCTCTTCGATAAAGCTTATGTGCTCTTCCGGCTCGAAAAACCCGAAGCCGCACTTGAGCTCTTTACCCGGCTCCTGGATAAGGACCCGGAATTTGAAAAGGCCTGGTATTTCAGGGGGCTTGCCCTGCAAAAGTTGCAGAACCCGGAGGAAGCCGTATCCTCCTTCGAGGCCGCGCTCCGGCTGAACCCGGACCGGGAAGAGGCCTGGAAAAACCTGGGCTTCTGTCTCTTTGAACTCGGGAAGTATGAGGCTTCCCTGAAAGCTTTTGACTCCTTCCTGAAATGCGAGCCCGAAGACCTCTCCGTCCTCTCCGAAAAAGCCCTTCTCCTGCAGAAGCTGGAAAGGTACGAAGAAGCTGCCGGAACCTTTGATCAGCTCCTGGAACTTGATCCGGAAAACCCGGATGTACTCTATAACCTGGGGATCGCCCGTTTCGACCTTGGAGAATATGAGGAAGCCCTTTTAGCCTTTGAAAAAATCAAAAACGAAGGCAGGGAAGAGGAAGGAAAAAAGGAAAATAAAGAAGGGGGACTATGTAGACTAGACGGGGAAAAGGGGACTAAAGAAGGAACTATAGAAGGAACTATAGAAGGAAATAAAGAAGGAAATAAAGAAGGAAATAAAGGAAAAGTGGGGACTTCAAAGGCCGAAAAAATCCTCTACCTGGAAGGACTGGCCCACCTCCGCCTGGGAAATTCTGAAAAAGCCCTTGAAAAGCTTACTGAACTGATAGAGAAGGAAGCTTCAGGGGCGGAGG
>JAQVBP010000203.1 GCA_028690255.1 Methanosarcinaceae archaeon | reverse complement strand
TTTTCCCGGAATTTTCCCGGAATTTTCCCGGAATAACTTCCTGAAATAAAATAGAGCGGAACGGGCCCGAAAGGAAAAGTATCAGGCCTGCAAAAAAAGGAATTTTTGAAGGGAAAGTAAAACGAGGGCCCGATTTTTATACGAACTGCCAGGCCTCGTGGATATGCATGGCGTTCATTCCAAGGCTTCTGGGCGGGTGGATATCGTTTTCGGGCTTGTCTCCGATTGAAAGGACCTCATGGGGCTCAAGGCCGAGACCGTCAAGGGCCAATGTTGAATATGCTTGTCATGTGTAGCACACCGCCCCTACCTCTCAGGACTTTTAATGCTACACGATAGGGCCACAAACTGAGGAAGCATTTGTGGGTATCATAACAAATCCAACATAGTCAATTAAGACTCAGGCTGGTCAACCAGGGCATTAAATGCCTGCCACTTCAGTGGCGTGTAGTTGACACACCTGTTTAAATATCGACAGTTTAGGCAAGTGTAGAATTGGATATGTCCTTGTTTTGCAGGTATTTCTGTCGTCAATGAACTACCACCAGTAGTAGCAGTTGTTTCCGCAATTCCTAGTGCTTCAGCTTCTGTATTTGGGATCCACAATATAATTTTACTAAAATATTTAACTCAGTGAAATCATTAAATTCTGACATTGTGGAAATAGTGAACTACTGCTCGGCTAAAGACCGACCGGTTTCCTGTTTCATACCCCGGAGCAAACTCCACCAGTCCACAGGCTCTTCCCGCCGTTCCGGCGGTGATTAATTTATAGTTCACTTTTGTTTGGCTATTTTCCAGTTACACTGGAAATCCCACAAATTTCCAATTTGTGCGATCGCAAAAGTGAGTAAGATTAAAATGCATTATTAATATATTAACGTTTTGAAATTAAACCATTTATTGGGAATTGGACGCTTATATCCCCTGAGCTAAAGACTCAGAGGTTTTACGCTGCATTCTATAAAACAAAATGCATTTCAAATTAAATCATCATCTGCGACGCGCCCAATCCTTGTAGCCAGCACCTTGTTAATGCGATTGCCGTCCATGGCCACAACCTCGTATTTTATTCCTTTTATCTCAATGTGATTTCCAATATTGGGTATGCGATGAAGGATGAACATAATAAGCCCGGCGATCGTATAGTAATACCCGTCCTCCTCCTCAGGGAAGGAACCAAGGGACAAAGTTTCCTTTACCTTTTCAATAGGTGTGTCTCCGTCGATAAGCCAGGAGCCGTCTTCCCGCATTACTATCTGGGGCATCTCCACTGGCTCTCCAAGGGATCTGACATCCCCCACGATCGCTTCAAGTATGTCGTTGAGGGTAATGACTCCCTGGATGTTCCCGTACTCGTCAGCTATCAGAGCTATATGTACTTCATTTTCCCTGAATGCTTCAAGGAGTTTCAGCACTAGCAGGGTTTCAGGGACGAAGAGCGGTTTTTTGATATATTTTTTCATGTCAACGATATCTGATTCCACGAGATTTGCCATGACATCCTTTGCGGAAACTATACCGACAATGTTGTCAAAGTCCTTCTCATAAGCAGGAAAATAGGAACGACCGCTATCTATCATTTTCTGAAGGTTCACATCAACTTTGTCTTCCAGGTCCAAAGCGATTATCTCATTGCGATGTGTCATCAGGGATTCAACACGAAGGTCACCCACCATAAATACACCTTTGATCATGCTTAGTTCAGCCCTCTCGAACACTCCGTTTTTAGTTCCTTTCTCAAGCATGACCCTGACATCTTCTTCCGTAATCAACGGTTCATAGTCCTTCGGGACTTTCAGAAGCCTGAGTACGGCATCGGTTGAAGCACTGAGAATTACCACCAGTGGTCTTGCTATGGAAGAAAGGAATCTCATAGGTTTTGCTACTCTGGAAGCAATGGCTTCTGCCCTGTAGAGTGCAATTCTTTTTGGAATAAGTTCCCCGAATGTTAAGGTAAGGTAAGTGACCATGACCACCACAATGGTAATTCCGAGTGCATAACTGTATGGAGCTAGCGTAGGGAACTGTGCGAAGTGGGAGGAAAGGCCCCTTGCTATAGTTGCTCCTCCGAATGCCCCTGCAACTATCCCTATCAGAGTGATCCCTATCTGGATGGTTGAAAGGAAAGGGGTCAAGTTCTTTGAGATTTCAAGTGCTGTTGCTGCTCCTGCATCTCCTTTATCTGCCCTTTGCCTTAAGCGTGTCCTTCTTGATGAAACAAGGGCGAATTCAGACATCGCAAAAATACTGTTGAGCAATATCAAAATGATAATAATGGTAATTTCAAAAGTATAAGACATTGTTAATATATATGGAACTGGTCATTTTTAAGTATATTCAGGTTTTAGGTTGTAAAGCTTCTAGTGTCATGATAAATTAAATCTGAAACACTATCTATGGCATATCATCTCTTTAGTTATTAATTTTGTAATTAAAGTGTAACATAATTAAGTTGCCCGGGCACTAGTTTGCAAAAAGGGTTCTCTAAAACTGTTCGCAGGCTTTTTTAGTTCATCTCCTGAGCCCGAACCTGTCCCAGGCCTCCTCTATATGCATGGCGCACATCCCGAGTTTTTTGGCGGGTTTGATTTCGTTTTCGTATGAGTCCCCGATGGAGAGGACAGACTTTGGCTCGTATTCCAGGCCCAGTTCTTCAAGGGCGGTCATAAAGAGCCTGAGGTCGGGTTTCTTGTAGCCCAGGTCCGAAGAAAAGATTACGAAATCAAAGTAGTCGTAAAGCCCGAGGAAGCGCAATTCAAGTTCGGAAAAGACCCGCTGCCCGTTTGAGATAATGCACTTTGGGATGTTGATACAATGTTCAATTAATTTAATACTCTGCGGGAAGGGCCTGAGTTTGCGGATGGAGGCCGCCCGAAAGACCCTGGCCGTATCTACCCCCAGCCTTTTTTCATTTATCCTCCATATCGCATTTTCCCTGCAGATCTCGGCAAAAATTTCTTCCACCCTCACTTCTGGATATATTTCCGGGGATTCGTCCATCCTTTCCCTGACTTTGAGCATATAGGAATCCCGCAGGTTTTCCGGCTTTATTTTTACCCCCTGGTAAAAAAGCCAGCGGCTTATTGTCTCATATGTTTCCTGACAGTGCTCATCAGTATCAATGTCTATAAGGGTCATATAGCAGTCGAAAATAACCCCTTTTACCTGGCAGGTCTCAAAAACGACCTCCTCCTCACTTTCCTTCTCCGGAGATGAAGGAATGAGCATCCCTTTACCCCCTTCTGCCCCTTCAATCGGATATTTCGTGTCCATAACACTTTTCCCCCTTATCTGGCTTTTCTCAATCAAGTTTACTCATCGGACGGCTTTCAAACACGCTATTGCTTCATTGATCAGATAATCACGATGCCCACTCCTCTGCAGTCGGGCGGTACGGAGCAGTCCCACACTCATATAGAAAGGCAGAATTTCCGTAATCTGCCGGAATTCCTTCTCGTTTCTACAGTACTCCCAGAGAAAATGCCCTATATAGGGCTCGGCTTTCCAGCCTCCCCCTTTATGCAATTCAAAATAATTTTTAAGCTCTGCAGAAAGTATCCCGAGGTCCCGGACCGGGTTTCCCTGGTGCCACGAACTCTCAAAATCAAGTGCGTAAGGTTTGCCTTTATAGAATATGTAGTTTGCAGGATGTACATCCCTGTGAAGCATACAACCGTAATCCCGGTCAATGAGGGAACTGTACCACCATTTCCCCAGCAGGTGGTTGAAGGTTTCCCGGGTTTCAGGCCCAAGCCGGAGATGGTCCAGAACTTCATGAATATTTGAAAATTCCTTCATTTTTTCATAAGAAGGGGAAGAAGTATGGGTATGCAACCTGCGGAGCAGTTCGGCAATGCTTCCCAGTTTCTCATAAAGCTGGGTTTCGTGCTTGAAATACCAGGAAAGGGATTTTCCGGGAATATATTCCGTTACCAGGGCGCAGTGGAAATGCCTGTTTACCGCTATGGGTCTTGCGACATCGATAACAGACGCTGCTTTTTCCAGGTTCCCGTATTCGTTCATCATACCTTTATACGGGTTATATTCCTTCAGACGGCCCGTGGGTTCGGCAAAAAATTTAGCGATTACACTTAAGTGTTCTCCTTTAAAGGAATACCTGCAAACGGTGTGGGAAGCCGAACTGTGTTTGAAGACGAGAACTTCACAATGTTTATTGTGAATCCTCTTCCCCAGTGTATCTACAAGCCAATCCCTGAACGGGTCCCCCGGCCCCAGGGTATTTACGTGGTATTGCGCCAGATCTATTCTCCTCCCCTACATCGGGCCCTGAATCTTCCCCTATGATGAAGATTCTGCCCGGCCCTCTGCGCTCCCGTAATCCTGAATATAATTTT
>JAQVBP010000042.1:19102-20960 GCA_028690255.1 Methanosarcinaceae archaeon | reverse complement strand
ATTTTTGAGAATAGTGATATAATAGAAGAGGAAGGAATTTTAGAGCAGGCCTTGGAAAGGCTTCACTCCTTAGTCTCCTTTTTAGATATATTTACTCTTCCTGCTCCGGGCTTTTTTCCCCTTTGGAGAGATCCGGGCTGGAGTAGCCTGCCTTGCAGATGGGCTGGTGAATGAAGTACTTTTCAACATATGCCATGAGTTCTTCGTCCGAGATACAGGAAACGCGCTCCTCGTTGTCATAGAGTCTCTGGATATCCTGCTGTATTGCTTTCAGACGGGGGTCGTTTTTCTCGATGATTGTTTCAACCTCGAGCATCTCGTCAAAAGTTTCCTGGATCTTGTGCCGGATCACTTCCATGCCCGAGGAGTCTCCGATGAGGAGTAGCCTCTTTCCGCCCACCAGTTCCGGAGGATAGGGCTCATAATTGAAGGGGTTTTTCAGGACGCCTGCGGCGTGGATGCCGGATTCGTGGGCAAAGATGTTTTTGCCTACAACGGCCTTGTTCCTGGGGATCCGTATGCCTATCTCTTTTTCCATGAACTGTGAGAAGCGGGTTATGGGTTCAAGGTTGTATTTCTCAAAGCCTTCCACTCTGTCCTTGAGGAAGAGGAGGATTTTCTCCATCTCGGTGTTTCCGGCCCTTTCCCCGATTCCGAGGAAGGTCACACTGCTCCAGTTGGCCCCGTGCCAGTAACCCGTAATGGTACTGGCTGACCCCATCCCGTAGTCATCATGGATATGAGTCTCGATATTTTTAACTCCGATTACTTTCTTGAGGTGCTCCACCAGTTTCGGGATTCCATAGGGTTCGTCAATTCCCATAAAGGGCATCCCGTAGCCTACGGTATCGCAGACCCTGATGGTACAGTCCGGGTCGATCTCCATGATCTTTTCGACAAGCGGAAAGACGAAATGGTAGTTATCGGCCCTTGTCATGTCTTCCAGATGGGCCCTTGTCCGGAGGCCGTGGTCCACGGCATACTGAAGGGCATCCAGATATTTCTCCTCGGCTTCTTCCCTGCCGGAAAGCCTCATCTTTGAGAAAATATGTGAATCCGATACCGACATCAAAATCCCGGTTTCTTCAAGCCCGTCTACTTCAAGGATTTTATCGATATCTCCCCTTGAGGCCCTTGCCCAGCCTGTGATTTCAGGACACTCGTATCCCCGATCAAACATGAGTTTTACGGCATCCTTGTCCCTCTGGTTGAAAACAAAGGCTTCCAGTTTCTCAATCCCTATTTCGTGCAGGAACTCGTAGATCTGAACTTTGTGTTCTCTGGTGAGGACTATCCCCGGCATCTGGGAACCGTCACGGATAGTGCTGTCACTTATAAAAATATCATTTCCATAGGGCAGTTTTAACTTGGGTAGATCATCGTATGATTCATATATCTTCATCACGTTTCCTCCTATATTTTTTCACAACATTGACCTTGTATTGAGCGTACAGGCTTCCACGTTAAGGGGTTTATATAATCCTATTGAAAAAACTGCATCAGGCATATCTGGTTAAAAAAACCATTGGTTATAAAACGAGATTTTTCCCGTTTCTGTGTAAAAATCCATATCTTATTTCGGAAAAGCTGACCTGTCATTTAGCTTCATAGCCCTAATCTGGATGTGTATATGTGTTTATAGTTAAAATGTCTTTCTTCCAAAATTTGGAGAAGGTATTGCAAATTATTGGAATTAATTTATATATTGATATTTGTAGACCGGTATCCGGTAACCGGTCAGATTTTCTCACTTCCTTTGTCTTATTTATAGTTTCCCCGTGATATTTTGTACCTTTCTTAAAAATCGGGCTGTAGTGCTGTTTGCATATGGCTCTTTTTCAGAGGAATTTACAGAAGG
>JAQVBP010000042.1:13689-19002 GCA_028690255.1 Methanosarcinaceae archaeon | reverse complement strand
ATTTACAGAAGGATTTACAGAAGGATTTACAGAAGGATTTACAGAAGGATTTACAGAAGGATTTACAGAAATTAGACTCTATTTTACTTGTTTCAAAAAGCCAATTCATCAGAAAGGAAGCCTCTCGGAGAATGTGTATATTGAGAATAAGATATATCTAGCACAAGTTACATGTATTTAATTCCATTCACTTCCTCTATGCATATTATATTTAACGATGTATTTTATATTTGATTCCCTTTAATATATAATAATTATAAAAAAAGATCTTTGATGTCTGCCCGATTCAACGGGTTACATTTAGCTTTATTGAACTCATTTGATTATTTGTCGTGAGGAATTTATGTCCGAAATAGTAACTCTCAGCAATAATCCGGAAATTGTAGGTGTCAGCGGCGGTCCGACAAAGCCGGAAATCATAGCAGTGTCCCTTTCCAAACTTGGCCTCAAAGATGGGGACCATTTTGCGGATATAGGTTGTGGAACCGGATCCGTATCCATCGCAGCCTCCCGAATCGCCCATGACCTGTCTATTTACGCTATTGATGACAGAAAGGAAGCCATTGATGCCACGGAAACGAATTTTAAAAATTTTGGCATAAGGAACAGTAAGGTCCTCAGGGGTGAGGCCTCGGAACTCCTGGGTTCTGAGATGTATATTGATAAGATTGATTGCGCTTTTGTGGGCGGGACAAAGAATATTGGGACTGTGCTTGAGAAACTTGTGGAAAAGAAAGCAAGGAGCATTGTCGTAAATGCCGTCCGGATTGAAACGGTAGTCAGGACGATAGAAACAATGAAAAGATTTGGCATCTTTGATGAAGTTGTCCACCTCCAGGTCTCAAGAAGCGCGCCAATCACGGGTGAGACCATGTTCAAGCCTGAAAACCCGGTTTATATTATCGTAGGAAAACCGTAATTATTGGTCCGGTTCTTGCTGGAGAATATTGCAAATATTTAATTGAAAATTATCCTTTAGATTTTGTATAAGGTTGCTGGAACTGATCGGACATTCATCAGATAATGTTAATATTTTATCATCACAGCTAACAGGTAACCGTTTTATGGTTATTTCGATAATGTATTAAGCTGTTTATTAAACTTGAGAAATTTCCCCAACGTAAGAAGTTTTCTCAACAAATCAGTATATTGTCAAATCAGTATATTGTCAAATCATTGTCGAATGTTATGCTGGACGTTTATATCTGAAAAACATCTATTTAATGCATATTTACTTAAAAAACATCTGTCAAGCGATTCCTGCGGGGATATGCTGAGACTCAATGGAGATATAATATGTTAATCGGAGTAGGACTTGGGCCCGGAGACCCTGAACTTCTGACCCTGAAAGCTGTAAACGTTTTAAAGAACAGTGCTAAAGTGTACGTCCCCGGTCGGCTTGCAAAGGAGCTTGTGGCCCCTTATGCTGAAGCTGAGATCCTTGATTTTCCAATGACAAGAGACCTCGATGCTTTAAACACCCTCTGGAAAGAAAACGCAGATAAACTGGTCGAAGAGTCAAAAAAAGGGGATGTTGCCTTTGGGTTGATTGGAGACCCGAACTTTTTCTCTACCTTTTCCCACCTGAAAAGAATCATGCGAAAATACTATCCTGATGTCGAATTTGCAACCGTTCCGGGAATCAGTTCCATTACCTCATTTGCCGCAAGGACCGATGTCGCGGTGGATACTTCTTTTGAGGTAACCGACGGATCGGAAATCGAGCATAAGATCCACCTTAAAGCCAGGCATCCGAGGAAAATTATGGAGAAGCTGGAAGCTGAAGGGTACAACGAATTTATCTTTTCTGAATGGCTTTTCTCGGAAAAGGAAGTAATTATCAAAGAAAAGGAAAAGATCCCGGAAGAAGGGAACTATTTCAGCATTATATACGCTAAAAAGTGAGGGTAAAATATGCCAGAGCCAGAAACTGAAAAGGGAGACCAGCCGGGTAAGAAAGTTTATTTCGTAGGAGCTGGACCCGGAAATCCCAAACTAATTACCGTGCTCGGGCGCGAGCTGCTCGAAAAGGCAGACCTTGTGATCTACACGGGCTCTCTTGTAAACCCCGAGGTTTTGAACTACACGAACGGAGAGACCGTTGACAGCTACGGGCTAACTCTGGATGAGACGAACGAATTGCTCGTAAATGCGGTCAATGCAGGAAAATTCGTCGTGCGCCTGCACACCGGAGACCCCTCCCTTTACGGCTCCATTGTCGAGCAGATGGAGGAGCTGAAGAAATACGGAATCGAGGCCGAAAGGGTCCCGGGCGTGTCCTCGGTCTTTGCGGCCTCTGCCGCCCTTAACACTCAGCTTACCCTGAAAGGGGTCTCGGAAACCCTCATCATCACCAGGCCTGCGGGCAACACCCTTGAAGAAGAGGAAGACCTTATCTCCGAACTTTCGGAATACAACACGACAATGGCCATCTTCCTCGGCACCCAGAAAATCCAGGAAATCATGGATAAGGTCCGTTGCCCGAAGGACACTCCGGTCGCAGTCGTCTACAAGGCATCCTGGGAGGACGAAAAGGTCGTAACCGGAACCGTCGAGGACATCGCGGAAAAGGTAAAAGCGGCCGGCATTAAGCGCACGGCCATGATCCTTATCGGGGGAGTGGTTGACCCCAAAAACTACAGGAGGTCACACCTATACGGAGTCCCTCAGAAACCTCTGTGATTACCTTTGAAAGGAACAGGGAAGTTGCCTCCCGGATAGCAGAGCTTCTGGAGGCCGACCTCCTCCTTTACGAAAAAGGAATTTTCAGGCAGGCCTTTGAAAAGTACAGGGTGATAGTCGCGGTCTTTGCAACAGGCATAGTTGTCCGGGACATAGCCCCCCTTATCAAAGACAAATGGTCGGACCCGGCCGTTGTTGTCGTGGATTCAAACCTGAACTTTGCAATCCCCCTCCTTGGAGGGCACCACGGGGCCAACGAGGCCGCAAAAAAAATTGCGGAACTCGGAGCTGTTCCCGTGCTCACCACCGCGACCGAGGTGCATGGAAAACCGTCCGTGGAAGGCATTGCCTCCCGGCTTGGCTGTGAGATCTATAACAAAGAATCCACGGTGGCCGTAAACTCTGCCCTGCTCGACCGGGAAGTCGAGGTGCTGGAAGTAAAGGGCCCGAAAATCGTGGTCGTGGACGAAGACGTGTCCGTACTTGTTAAAAAGAAGCAGGATAACGGACCTGATAATTAATCAACCACATCTGATCGAGACCCGATCAATAACAGATCGAAACCCGATCAATAACAAATCGAGACCCGATCAATAACAAATCGAAACCCGATCAATAACAAATCGAAACCCGATCAATAACAAATCGAAACCCGATCAATAACAGATCGATAAACGATCAATAACAGATCGAGACCTAACCGGATGACGATAACGGATGATAATCGGAATCGGAACTCGCAGAGGTGTGAGTAAGGAAGAAGTGATGGAAGCTATAAGGCAGGCCCTTAAAGAATGTGGGGAAATCCCGGGCTCTGTCACCTCCCTTGCCTCTGCAAAACTCAAGGAAAACGAAAGAGGGCTGCTGGAAGCGGCAAAAGATTTGGGACTTCCGATCGAGTTTGTGCCGGACGAAGTCCTGAACAGCTACAACCCGCCTTCGGAATCCCAGGCAAGCCGCTTTGGCTTAAAAGGGGTTTCGGAGCCCGCCGCCCTGGCCCTCTCAAAAGAAAACGAACTGATCTTCAGGAAGAGAGTATATGGAAGAGTCACAATCGCAATCGCAAAATAAAACGTCCGGTGGAAGGCTTTACATCGTGGGCATTGGCCCTGGCTCTATTGAGCAGCTGACAATCAAGGCAAGGGACGTTATCCTTAACGCCGACTATGTGCTTGGAAACAGCACCTACCTTGACCATGTGGCAGACCTCCTGGGCACCCAGAAAATTATCAGGAGTTCCATGGGCAAGGAAGTGGACAGGGCAAGAAAAGCCGTGGACCTTGCAAAGGACGCAAACGTGGTCATGGTCAGTGGCGGAGACACCAACGTCTATGGCATGGCCGGAATCGTAATCGAGGTTGCGGAACACGAAAACCTTGACGTGGAAATCGAAGTCCTGCCCGGGGTAACTGCAATCCTCGCCGCGGCAAGCATGCTCGGAGCCCCTGTTGTAACAGACTTTTCAGTGATAAGCTTAAGCGACCTCCTGACCCCCTGGGAAGTCATTGAAAAGCGTCTGAACCTGGCTTCCGAGGCTGATTTCGTAATTGCCCTTTACAACCCCAAAAGCCGGCAGCGCAAGTCCAACTTTGCCAGAGCCATAGAAATTATAAGGAAGTACAAGGCAGATTCCGTACCCGTGGGCCTTGTGAAGAACGCTCTTAGGGGAGAGGGCGAAGCCCAGATCGTAACAACCCTCGGGGAAGTTATGGAACACGAGGACTGGGTGGACATGAGTACCGTCATCCTCGTCGGAAACGCCGAGTCCCGCATCTGGAATTCTCCCAGAAAAGACATTATAATCACTCCAAGGGGGTATCAGCGCAAATATGACTACTGAAAAGAAGGCTGAAGGAAAGGCTGCCGAAAAGGCCGCCGAAAACCTGGAAGAGCTTACGGAACTGACTGTAGACGTGGATCCCGAGCTCATAAGCATCTGCAAGGACTCCGGGGCCAGGACCGACGAGGCCAAGGCCATCTACATGAAAAGCCGGACCATGATCCAGGAGCTTATAGGGAACAATACGCCCGAAGACCGTTTCCGCCAGCGCTGTGTGGTTGCTACCGGAGACGTTTCGGTTGCGGACATCATGCGCTTTTCCCATGACCCGATCCCTGCTGGCGTCGAGGCTATAAAAAAGGGGGCCCCGATCTTCGTTGACATCAACATGGTCAAAGCCGGAGTCACGAAGAGAGGCCACTCTTCCGAGGTGATCTGTGTGCTTGACGAGGACCCTGACTCCGAACTGGCCAACAAATTCGGAATCACCCGGACTTCTGCCGGTTACCTTGCGGCCCGGGACAGGCTCGATGGCAGCATTATCGCAATCGGGAACGCCCCCTCCGCCCTCATCATGGTCTGTAAACTGATCGAAAAAGGAGTCAGACCAGCCCTTATCATCGGAATGCCGGTCGGTTTCGTAAACGCGGCCGAGTCAAAGGAACTGGTCAGGGAGCTGAAAATCCCGGTCCCTTCTATTTCCTGCGTCGGGACCAGAGGGGGAACCCCCATGGCCGTGGCCTGCGTAAATGAACTTGTAACAATTGCAAACGAGCAGGAAGAGTGAGCTTTTCTCACTTTTCCGGCCTTCTTTATTGGTTTTTACCGTTTTTGGGTTTTTACCGTTTTTG
>JAQVBP010000042.1:0-13589 GCA_028690255.1 Methanosarcinaceae archaeon | reverse complement strand
ACCCCCATGGCCGTGGCCTGCGTAAATGAACTTGTAACAATTGCAAACGAGCAGGAAGAGTGAGCTTTTCTCACTTTTCCGGCCTTCTTTATTGGTTTTTACCGTTTTTGGGTTTTTACCGTTTTTGAGTTTTTACCGTTTTTGGGTTTTTACCGTTTTTGGGTTTTTACCGTTTTTGGGTTTTTACCGTTTTTGAGTTTTTTCTGGCTTCCAGTCCTTATAAATCATTCACTTTTCTTTTCAGCCCACTACATTACAAATCAATTAATACGGCTGCCCACCTTAACTGTATGACATTTCTTTGGTTGATTTTTAATTATTTGCCATTAGGTAATTGTGTTCAAATCAAAAAAATCAAGTACTTTTTGGAAAATATCCCTTTCAGATTCTGGAAAATCATTCAAAGAGACAATCATTTAATTTTAAAAAACTAATAACTATTTTCCAGATAGTTATATATTATTTTTAATATGTTTGATCGTAATACTTAAAGTTAATCCATAGAGAGTGATCAGGTTGAAAAATATAAACAATACGGGCCTATTCTGTTTTCTGGCAGTCTTTGTAATTCTGCTTTTAAGTTCGGGGACGGCAACTGCACTGGAGATCTATGTCAATCCCGGCGAATCTATCCAGGTCGCCATAAACGGCTCGGCTCCCGGAGATACGATTATTGTAAAGGAGGGGACCTATTATGAAAACCTTGATGTTTACAAAAGTCTGACAATCCGCTCCGAAAGCGGGCCTGCCGAAACCTTTATACGGGCCCTGACTTCTTCGGACCACGTTTTCAATGTTACAGCAGATTCCGTATCCATCGGTGGCTTTACCGTAAGCGGGGCTACCGGATCTTATGGGAATTATAAAAATGGGATTTATCTTCACGGCGTTGAGGACTGCACTATCGAAAACAACGACCTGTCGGGCAACTACTATGGCATTTCCCTGTATTCCTCCAGCGGGAACGTACTAATCAATAACATCGCAAGTTCAAACTCCATTGGTATCTATCTGGAAGCTTCCGGAGATAACAGCCTGAGCAATAACCAGGCAAGCTCGAACACCTACTATGGAGTCTATATCTATAACTCCAGCAAGAATACCCTGAATGATAA
The DNA here is from genome assembly GCA_028690255.1 of Methanosarcinaceae archaeon. GTDB lineage: Archaea > Halobacteriota > Methanosarcinia > Methanosarcinales > Methanosarcinaceae > JAQVBP01. The sequence goes on along the minus strand of JAQVBP010000042.1, from coordinate 12,474 downwards.
CCTTGTAAATTCTAACTGCGATAATGGTATCTACCTTAAAGATTCCAGTAATTATAACATCCTCAACAATAACACTGTAAGTTCAAACTACGGGGAAGGACTTCGTCTGTATTCTTCCGACGGGAATACGCTGAGGAACAACAAGGTAAATTCGAATGCCCGGCTGCAAGGTATTAGCCTGTATAAATCAAACGATAACAGGCTTCTGGATAACGTAGAGTGCTCAAATACGGGGGACGGCATCGAACTGCACCTTTCCGAAAACAATACAATTCGCAATAACTCAGCAAGTTCAAATGTAGGGGAAGGGGTCTATCTGTTTAATTCTGATTATAATAAGCTTGACAACAACAGTGCGGCTTTTAACAGGGGGAGTGGAATCAAACTGGAGGGGGCCGATTACATCACCCTTATCGACAACAATGCGAATTTTAACGGCAAGTATGGCATCCGTATGGTCGCATCTACCCATAACACACTGAACAATAACGTTATGTTCGGCAATAAATTTAATTTTGGAATTATAAGGGCCTATAAGGACCACGGTGGGGAGTATACGGAATATGACCACGATATCGGCACGAGCAATCTTGTCGGCGGAAAACCGATCTATTATCTTCTGAATGTTTCGGACATTATCGTTGATTCGGTATCCGATGCAGGGACTGTATACTGCATCAACTGTGAAAATATCTCGATAAAAGACCTGAATCTAACAAAAAACTCTGCTGGAATCATGCTTGTCTATACCCGGAACTCAACAATCGAAAACAATTCTGCGTGTGGCAATGAGGATTATGGCATTTATCTGGAAGCTTCAGGCAGGAACATACTGAACAATAATATTGCAAATTCAAACAATTACAGGGGCATCCATTTGTTTTGTTCAAGTGACTATAACAGCCTGAACAACAACACAGCTTCAAACAACAGCAAGGAAGATTCTTCGGCTGATTACGGCATATCTCTGGGCAACTGCAGCCATAATATCCTGAATAATAACAGTGCTAATTCGAATGGTGAAGACGGCATACACCTGGATTCCGAGAGCAGTTACAATATTCTGACCGGCAACAGCGCAAATTCAAACAATGAAAACGGCATACTGTTGAATTATCACAGTGACTGCAATACGCTGAACAACAATACTGCGAATTCAAACGATGAAATAGGTATCTATCTGAGGGATTCCAGTAAGAACTCCCTGTGCAATAACACTGTAAGTTCCAACGACTTTTATGGGCTCTATCTGGAAACCTATAGCGGATATTGCGTCCGCAATACACTGAGAAATAACAATATATCTGGAAATCACTTTAATTTTGGAATTGCCGGCAGTTCCTATCCGGATTATGGAGAATATAATCAGGATATTGATACGAGCAATCTCGTTGATGGAAAACCGATCTATTATCTTGTAAGCGTTTCGGATTCTACGCTTGATGCCCCCTCAAATGCAGGGACCGTTTACTGCATCAACTGCACAAATATCTCGGTAAAAGACCTGGACCTTAGAAAAAACGCTGCAGGAATCACTTTTATCCACACTCGAAACTCAAATGCGGAAAATAATCTGGTAAGTTCAAACGACGAGTGCGGGATTTACCTCTCGCGTTCCGGAAACAACCGGCTGGAAGGCAACCGGGCAAATTCCAACAATGATTATGGAATCTACCTGGACTATTCCGACGGGAACAACCTGACCAATAACCAGGCAAATTTGAATAAAAATGACAATACCTACTATGACTACGGGATCTACCTGGACCATTCCAACGGGAACGCCCTTAACAACAACCAGGCAAATTCAAACGGGCACGGCATCAATCTGGAACAATCCAGTGAAAACACAATTAATAATAACGAAGCAAGTTCCAACGAAAATGACGGCATCTTCCTGAATACTCAATGCGATTATAACGCATTGAGCGGGAACGAATTTTCCTTCAACAAATATGGCACCTATCTGAAATCCTGCAATGGTGTCACGCTGAGCAATAATACCATAAATTCGAACAGCTACAAAGGGGTCTATCTTAAATCCTGCAAAGGCGTCATGCTGAGTAATAACAGTTTGAATTCGAACAACGATTACAGTCTTTATCTGGATTATTCCAGCAACAACCTGTTTTATAACAATTACTTCAACAACTCTAAAAACGTTTATTTCTATGGCACAAATTCAGGCAACATCTGGAACTCAACCAAGACTGCCGGCCTGAACATTGCAGGTGGCCCCTGCCTTGGAGGAAACTTCTGGGCAAAACCGGACGGAACGGGCTTCAGCCAGACCAACGAGGACTCCGATAAGGACGGGATATGTGACGGGAGCAGCGACCTTGGGAAAGGAAACTTCGATTATTTGCCGCTTGCCATTCCTCAGGACATTCCCGCCCCAGTTGCCAATTTTACTTCCAGTGTCACAAACGGAACAGCCCCGTTATTCGTCCGGTTCACCGACAGTTCGACAGGCTATCCGGTTTCCTGGACCTGGGATTTCGGAGACGGAACAAACTCCACGGCACAGAACCCCGTACACAGCTATGAGGCTGCAGGGAACTATACGGTTGCCCTGAATGTGAGCAATGCCTATGGCTGGAATTTGAGCTCCGGAACCTATTATATAAATGTCAGTTCCGCTGAAGGGGTTGACTGGAACCTCTGGGACAACCCTGATTCGGAAGGGGGCGTCCATATTATAACTGCGGAACTCCAGGAAGCCGTCTACTGCTGGCTGAATAACGAATCCGTCCCCGGAACAGCAGCCGAAATCAGTACGGAAAGATTACAGGAAGTAATTACCATGTGGCTTGAAAGTTGAGGATGGAACTCTGTAAAGGTTCCAGCTCCGTATTTTCATCCTTTTTTTAATTTTTTGCTTCCCTGCCAGACTGTGGATATTATTCTACAAATTCCCGGAAGGGCTTCTTAGGAGCATTTTTTCCTGTTTTTTGCCCACCCGGAACTGCCCCGTCTATCAGACAAAATTAACAGATACAAAAACCTATAAACAAAGATTACATTATTTCTTTTTTAATTATGTGAGAAAGAGCTCATACAAAAAGTGCACCAGAATCCGGAGTTCATATGGATATTAAAATTAAAGCTGCGATTATATCGACAGTATACTCAATTCTTGGCCCATTGATAGGCGTACCTCTGGCCTGGGCTTCAGGGGAGCAGGGGATGGGAGGAGTCCTGACAAAACTGGTTTTTGTGCTTGTTGCGCCTCCTACCATCACTTACAGTAAACTTAATTCCTGGCTGGCATTTAAAAGTTATTACGACCCGGCGATGGGTATGTCAGGAACCTGCACCGGGGGTATGAAGGTCTGATTGCAAATGGGATCCTGTGGTTAATAATAGGGATTCTGGGAGGAACGTTATATGAAAGGCGATAAATTATTCATATTTTCAATCTCGTTAATAATTTTGTTCAGTATTTTACCGGTGTCCTCTGCAAACTCAATTGAAGAAACAAACTCAATTGAAGAAAGTTTAAACGGGACAATCACTTTAAAATTCGTGGGTTTCGGGGACAATTTAGTTCAAAGTTCAGCCGGATCCGAAATATCGGAGTTCTTCCCGGTCCACATAAGAATCGTTGATTTTGACAATGAAGAAGTCTGCTGGGAGAAAACGATAGAAGAAAGTGAAGCCTTTGACGTTTCTATTGAACCAGACAGGTACAAAGTCTATGCTAAATATTCCAACAAGAAATCCACAATCGAATACGACAACAGGGGAATCGGGTATGACGTTAAAGCAGGAAAAGAGATTGTATTATATGTTAATACCCAGAACAAAGACGTGTTTTCCGATGCTTCCTGGCGCGTAAGTCCCGGTGAAAAGGACATATCCATATTATTATGCATTGTAGATGCAAATTATTTTGATTATGACCTGGATTCCGTGAAAGTGTATCTGGATATCGACAGAGATGGGGCAGAAAATGATGCTGACGACCGTTTGCTCCTCGAAAAACAATACGATATAACCGTGGAAAATAAACTGTACAACCTTTATGAATATGGGGACTGGTATGATTTAATTTCCCTTCCCATTTCCGGGACGGACAGAAACGGAAATCCTTACAATTTAAAGGATATAAACGGAAAAGTTTACCTTCATATCAAATTTGAAGAAAACGGGGGGCTCTTCGATCCAGACGGAGATGCACATGATAATTTAAGGATTGAATTAAGCGACTATTTTTTACCTTCCATCCGGAACTGGCATGCTGGAGATACTCACTACCACTCAAGTTATACCGATAGCCTGGTTGAATCGGGAGCTCCGATTGAAGCAACAGCTCTGGCGGGCAAAGAAATAGGCCTCAGCTGGGTCACAATAACAGACCATTCTTTTGATCTGGATTCCGATCCTTCCGGATCAGATTCAAGAAATGAAGCCGAAAAATGGATTTATTTAACGAGAGAGTGCAGAGAATACTCTAATCCGGAATTTCTCTGTATCCCCGGAGAGGAAATCTCGGTTGTGAGTGAAGAAGGAAAGTACATCCATTTGCTGGCCTATAACATCTCAAGCCCGATAAAAGGAGAAGGGGTAAACGGGGACCCGTTTGGAGGAAATGAGAAAAATACGGATACCGACGGGGATGGGATAGATGACAGAGCCGTTACCTTCAATGCAGCCGAGGTCATGGAAAATATCCGTGACCTTGAAGGGATTAGTTATGCAGCTCATCCTTTTGATTGTGCGAATTCTATTCTTAACAGGGGCTTCTGGACTCCGGCCGACATTGAAAATTCGGCACTTACAGGCCTCGAAATCTGGAATGAGGCTGATAACATGGCTGAATTGGAAACGGGATTGGAAGTGTGGAAAAACCTGCTGTTAAGCGGAAGAAATATTTTTATTCTGGCTGGAAATGACGCTCACGGAGATTTTAATCATAAAGAAGCTCTGGGCGAAACTAGCTGGGAAAATGCTTTTGGAAAAGTCAGGACCTATATTTATTCCACCCCATTTTCAAAAGAAGGGGTGCTTGAGGCTTTAAGAAATGGGAACAGCATTCTGACCGAGGGCCCTGTCCTTGTCTTTGAGGTTGAGGGAAAGGGAATCGGAACCACCCTGAATATTAGCGAAAACAAAGAGCTTACCATAAACATTACAGGAGTGTCATGCCCTGCCCTGGGCGAAGAAATTAGTTATACTCTTTACTACGGCCCCACCGGGGGGACGGAAAGGGTACTTTTTTCTGACAGTTTTGACGCCTATCCCCAAAACTGTCAACTTAAAACCTTGAACCTTACTGCTTCGGGTTATCTGAGAGCTGAAGCTTATTCTTCCGGGAACGACAGGGTTTATAGAGCCTATACAAATCCAATATGGATCTCGAAAAGCGTATCAGCAACCCTCACCGTTGACGATGGCCCTGGGGCTGATTATGTTTCAATACAGGACGCCGTGGACAATGCAAATCCCGGTGATACTATTATGGTTTATCCAGGGATTTATGTAGAAAATGTCAATTTGAACAAAAACCTGACACTGGTTTCATTTTCCGGAATCCCGGATAATACGATTGTTAAGGCTGCCGATCCAAAAACTCATGTCTTTCATGTCAGGGCCGACAGAGTGTTGATCAGGGGCTTTAAGGTAGAAGGCGGACTCATAGGGATATACCTCAACAATACTCATGAGTGTAATATAAGCAATAATGTTTTACTGAATAACACACACGGAATCTGGCTCGAATCATCCAGTAATAATGAACTGAGCGGAAACACAGTAAACAGGAATTCTTTGCACGGCATGTATATGCATGATTCCGCTTACAACATAATCAGCAACAACTGCTTCAACAATACTGATAACACGTATTTTGAAGGTCCGTGCCCCGGCAACCTCTGGAATACGACAAAAATTGCCGGAAACAATATAATAGGTGGCCCCTACCTTGGGGGCAATTTCTGGGTAACGCCTGATGGCACAGGTTTTAGCCAGACCCACAATGATTCTGACGGAGACGGAATCTGTGAAGAGGTTTATGAGCCAGGGGGAGGAAACGTCGATAACCTCCCGCTTATTATGCCCAGGTTTGTTGACTGGAACCCCTGGTCTGAGCTCGCTTCCCCAGGAGGAGTTGCAATAAAAACAGCAGAACTTCAGGAAGCCGTCTACTGCTGGCTGAATAACGAATCCGCTCCCGGAACAGCAGCCGAAATCAGTACGGAAAGATTGCAGGAAGTAATTTCTCTCTGGCTTGAAAGTTGAGGAGAGAGGCCTTGCAGGCCTTTTTCTTCATATTTCCCTCAACTATTCTCTTTTTAAAAGAAAAAGACCCCACGAAGGTGGTTCTGATAGACCATCCAGAGCCCGACGAAAATAACCACAACCCCTGCGCCTTTTTTAATCGCAGCATCATAGCGGGAGATCGTCCTGAGTTTTGCGGAGGAGAACTGGGCGGAATAGGCCAGGAGAAGCATGGGGACCGCAAAGCCGAGGGAGTAGATGAAAAGCATCAGGCCCCCGTATCCTGTGTTTCCTTTAAGAGCCACGAGGGTCAAAATCGAGGCCAGGATCGGGCCCACGCAGGGAAGCCAGGCAATTCCCAGGGAAATTCCGAGCAGGAGGCCGGAAGCGGCCCCTTTTCCTTTAAGGCCTGTAAAAAGGGGAAAGCCCGCAAGGGCGTTAAAGAGGTTGAGCTCAAAGAGCATTGCCACCCCCATTATGAGGATCATCCCTTCGGCAAGGAACTTCAGGTAACCTATGTAGCCCATAAAAACCGCCCCGAAGGCCGAACTGAGGACACCCATAAGGGTAAAGGAGATCGAAATTCCCAGGACTATGGCAAGAGGTCTCAATTTTTTTCCCTTATCCGTGGAAGATGCAAGCACGACAGGGAGCAGGGGCAGAATGCAGGGGGAGAGGACACTTATCAGCCCTGCTCCGAAGGCTACCAGGGGAGTCATTGATTCCTGTAACATAGGGATTCTCTTTATGAATTAGTAGTTATAGTTCATCCAGGGATCAAATTTATTATTCATTTATCCCTTCTTCCCGGAGGAGGGCCTGCTCAAGCAGGCTTTCAAAATATTCTTTATCCCTCAGGCCAAGAATGCGGGCCCGGAACCTGTCTGTCGTAACGTTTCCGTCCTGCTTCATGTAAAGGTATTTTCCATCCTCAATGCCTGCGATTACACAGGAGTCGGGAATCCCGGCGACCCCAAAATACGAAGCAAGGTGTCGACTGTTATCGGTGTCTATGAACATGACAGTTGCGTTTCCTTCGTATTTATCTGCCATTTCAGCCATGACGGGCTTCATTGCCCTGCAGGGGCCACAGCGTTCGGACCCCAGTTTCAGGAAAACCGGGCCTTCCAGGAGAGCTTCGTCTATCTGGTCCAGGGCTGTGACCTCAACCACGCAGGAGTCTTCAATGGAAGAGGTTTTTTCGGGCTCTTCCAGGCAGCCGGCCGCAAAAAGTGAGGCTGCAATCAGAAAAATAAGCTGGATGATTATTTTTGTATTTCTTTTCATTTTAGTCCCTTCATCCGGAAAAAAATAGGTAATGAAATGCAAATGTCTGCAAATACCTTGCTTTACTTTCGTTCGACTTCCGGATTTAAGTTGTTTATTTATCCATTAAATAATTTTACATGTGCGGACAAAAGAAAGGCTGCCTTTTCCGTTCCGCGGCCGGGATAAAGCCAGTCTCCTGAACAAACCGAAAGTGTTTCCCTGCCAGGCAGGTTTTGAGAGACTGACCGGATAATCTTTATGAACTTTTGCTTACAATATTCCGGACATGAAAACTTACCAGGGAATCCTTCTTGACATCGTTTCGAGGCGCGAGTTTAAGGGAGAAATCAGCGTTGAAAACGGAAAGATAGTCCGGGTGGAAGAAAAACCCAACTCCGAGAACCACTACATCCTTCCGGGCCTGGTCGATGCGCATGTGCATATCGAAAGTTCCATGACCGTGCCCTCGGCTTTTGCCCGGATGGCCGTCGCCCACGGGACGGTCGCGGTGGTTAGCGACCCTCACGAGATTGCAAATGTGATGGGGGAAGAAGGCATAGATTACATGCTTGAGGATGCCCGAAAAGTTCCCCTGAAGGTCTATTTCGGGGTCCCTTCCTGTGTGCCGGCAACCCCCTTCGAGTCCTCCGGAGCCGTCCTTGACGCCGGGGCCGTGGACAGACTGCTTGCCCGAAAGGACCTGCATTACCTATCCGAAATGATGAACTTTCCGGGAGTTATAAACGGGCTGCCAGAGGTTACGGCCAAACTGGAATCGGCCAAAAAGTACGGCAAGCTGGTGGACGGGCACGCCCCGGGCCTGCGGGCCCCCCTTCTCAGAAAGTATGTGGAAGCCGGGATTTCCACGGACCATGAAGCTTATTCCTACGAGGAAGCTCTTGAGAAAATCAAACTTGGCATGAAAATCCAGGTCCGGGAAGGAAGTGCCGCTAAAAATTTCGAGGCCCTCTACGGTTTAATCGATGAGTATCCGGACTCGGTTATGCTCTGCACCGATGACTCCCACCCCGATACCCTGATCTACGAAGGGCATATCGATAAACTGGTGAGGATGGGCCTGGAAAAGGGCCTTGACCTCTATAACCTGCTCCGGGCCGCGGTGTTTAATCCAGTGGAGCATTACGGACTTGAGGTGGGACTCTTACGAGAAGGGGACCCGGCCGATTTCATCATGGTGGAGGACCTGGAGTCCTTCCGGGTTTTGAGCACGTTTATTGACGGAGAGTGTGTTTATGAGCAGGGAAAAGTCCTTTTCCGGGCTGAGAAAAGCCCTGCGGTAAATGTCTTTTGCAGGGACAAAATCTCGGTATCCGAGCTAAGGCTGGAGTTGCGACCGGGCGAAGAGGACTGTGAAGAGGACTGTGAAGAGAGCTGCAAAGAGGGCTGTGAAAAGGGCTTCGAGGAAGGGTGTGATCAACCGGGAAAAAACCCGATGAAAATCAGGGTGATCGTTGCCGGGGACGGAGAACTTGTGACGGGCCAGGAACTTGTAAGGCCAAAAGTGGAAAACGGCAGGCTGGTTTCGGACCCGGGGCGGGATATACTTAAGCTGGTCGTCCTGAGCAGGTATAGGAACGACCCTGCCCGAATCGGGTTTATCAGGAACATGGGCCTGAAAAAAGGGGCAATCGCAAGCAGCATCGCTCATGACAGCCATAACATCATTGCCGTTGGAGTGAGTGATGAAGATATCGCCTCCGCCGTAAATAGGCTGGTGGAAAACAAAGGCGGAATTGTTGTGGGAACCGGTGATAAGTTCCTGGACCTCCCGCTTGAGGTTGCGGGCCTTATGAGTACCCGGAGCGGAGAAGAGGTCGCAGCCCGCTACCGGTTGCTCAATGAAGAGGCAAAAAAATTAGGAACTTTTCTCAAGGCTCCGTTTATGACCCTTTCCTTTATGTCCCTCCTGGTAATCCCCGAACTGAAACTTGGGGACCGGGGCCTCTTTGATGTGAATAAGTTCGAATTTGTGGATCTTCTGGTGCCGGAGTAAACCGGCAGTCAATTTTTTCTAAATGAACTGTCCCTGAACTGAAGAGGCTGGCCTGCAATTTCAATTTCCGGGCAAAAACATGTAAAAAAACAGGCATTATCCCGGCTTTAATGTACCCCCCGGTTATCCCGCTTTAATGTACCCCCAGATCTCCCTTAGCTTCAATTTTTTCCCGTACATCAGGAGGGAAGCCCGAAACAACCGGCTCGAAAAGAGGACCACCCAGTAAATCGAGACTACCAGGATCAGAAGGCTTGCCACTATCTGGTAGAAGGGCACGTCCGTTACCGCGAGCCGGGCCATCATGGCGACCGAGGAGGTAAAAGGAAAGAGGGAGAGAAAAACCGGAATCGGGCTGTTGGGGTTTGTGAGCAGGAGCTGAATGAAAACCAGGGGAGAGGCGGCCGCGAAAGTGAAAATTCCCGCGACCTGCTGACTTTCCTGAAGAGAAGAGGTCATTGCTCCCACCCCGGCCATAAGGCTGGAAAAAATCAGATAGCCGAGCAGGAAATAAACAAAAGCCAGCAGGAAGAGGAAGGGGTCAACTCCCAGGGGAAAAGTGTAGGTCGCACCCAGGCCCACGGCCGAACCCCAGATCATTATCTGCAAAAGCCCTACCGCTCCCAGGCCCAGGATCTTGCCGGCCAGGAGTTCGAGGGGGCTTAAGGAAGAGAGGAGAACCTCGATTATCCGGTTTTCCTTTTCCTCGGCAATACCTCTGAGGAGATAGCCGGAAGCCGAAAAGATGCTTAAAAAGAGGAGGAAGGAGGTGATAAAGGGAAGCCCGAAATCACTCAGGATGGTCGAAAGGCCCTGCTCCTCGGCTTCCCCGTTTCCCCCCAAATTAAACACCCTTATCCTGACCGGCTCTTTGACCCGCCTGAGTACGGGCTCGTCTACCCTGTCCTTAAGGAGAGAAATGACGATTATGTCGGAGAGCTGCTCTGAAAGTTCAAGCCCTGAGAAGAATTCCCCTTTTTCAATGGAGTAGAGTTCCACAAAACCGCTTTCCAGAAAATCTTCCGGGATTACAAGATAAGAAGAAAGTTCCCCGGCTTCCAGGGCCTGTCTGGCCTCCTCGACTCCCTCATAGCGTATAAAACGAATTCCCGGCGTTGGGTAGAGGTCATCATCCATGATTAGTTCCAGGTGTTGTAGATCCTCTGCCGAAGCCTCTGCTGCTTTCTTTGCTGCATCCCCTGCTGTTATTTCTGCTGAATCTTCTGCAGCTTTCCCGGCCGAATCCTCAGAACCCCCTATTTCCAAGGGGCCCGTTTTCAGCTCCTCCCCTGCAGCGTCAAGAGAGAAATCAAGAGAACCGCTGAGGTCTATATAAGCTATGGTCTGAGACTCGGCAGGAGCCAGGCTGGCAAAAAATGCAGGTCCGATCGCGATCAGGATAAATAAAAGCGGAAAAACAAAGGTTATAAAAAGGAATTCTTTTCTCCTAATCGTTTTCAGGAACTCGTGCCTGGCAACGGTCAGGGCCTTGCCTGAGAAAATTCCTGACAATTTACCGGCGGCAACTTTGCCGGCAGCTTTGCCGGCAGGTTTTCCGGTCAGACACCCGGCCTCCTTTTCAAGGGATTTATCGAAAAGACGGCTCATTCCTCTCCCTCCACGGTTTCAATAAAAACCTCATCAAGGGAAGGGACCAGTTGTTCGAAACGCCGCAGCTCTACTTTTCCTACAAGCTCCGTAAGGAGGAACTGCGTACTCACCCCCTCTTCCGGAAAGATCTCAACCGCCCCTTCACGCTCAACAAGCCGCCTGATTCCGGGAATTTCCCGAATCTGCCGGATAGCAGAGTAGGAAGGAGAAGAGGGAGAGGGGGGAGTGGAGGGAGAGGAAGAAGAAGAAACGGGAAAAGAGTTTCCGGTTTCAAATTCGACCAGAAGAGAGTTTTTCCCGTGCATCTGCCGGACCCCGGCCACCGTGCCGTAGAGAACGCGCCTGCCCCGGTTAACCATAAGGATCCGGTCACAGAGGGCCTGGGCCCGCTCCATCATGTGCGTTGAAAGGATGATGGTTTTTCCCGCTTTTTTGCGTTCAAGGATGCTGTCCCTGATAACTCTGGCACTCACGGGGTCAAGCCCTGAGAAGGGTTCGTCCAGGATGATCAGGTCCGGGTCATGGATAACCGCGGAAAGAAACTGGATTTTTTGCTGCATCCCTTTGGAAAGTTCTCCCACCCTCTTATCCCTGTGCTCATACAGCCCGAGTGAACGCAAAAGCTCCTCGGCTCGCTCACGCCCCTTCTTTTTCGGAACGTTCTTAAGCTCGGCCAGGTAGACCAGCATATCCACCAGTTTTATTTTCCGGTACAGTCCCCGCTCTTCGGGTAAATATCCAACCCGGTCCCTGGCAACAGGCCCGAGCGAGTCCCCAAAAACCCGGACAGTCCCCTCATCCGGCTTCAGTATATCGAGAAGCAGCCTGATAAGAGTGGTCTTTCCGGCTCCGTTTGGCCCCAGAAGTCCGAAAATTTCTCCTTTCTCAACTGAAAAAGAGATGTTTTCGACAACTCTTTTCCCACCAAAGGACTTTGATACGTCCTCAAACTCCACGACGTGCATCTTATTTAAAGAAAGTTATTCATGGGGTATAAAACTTGTCAGCAGGAGAAAAAGAAGTCAGCTGTCCCGAGGAGCCTGTAAACTGCCCGGAGAAAGACCTGAGTATTTATTGCCGGAAAAAGACGGACTTTCCCCGGGAAAATCGTCCGAATCAGGTTTCCGGAAACCGGGAAGAGTGAATGAAAAAGTTGATTAAGTATCCGCCCAGATTATTTTAAGATACAGTGAACTACCACTCAGCTAAAGACTGAGTGGCTTCTTGGTTCATCCCTCCCTCTATTGAGGGCAAGTCCCCAAGCTCTTCCCCGCGTTCCGCAGGTGTCACAATCCAATCAGATTTTGATCGATGAGAGCAAACTTTTTGATATTTATAGCGGCGTTAATATCCCTATCATG
>JAQVBP010000202.1 GCA_028690255.1 Methanosarcinaceae archaeon | reverse complement strand
TCACTTTTCCTAAATAGAAAATACTCATAAGAGCTGATTATAATTGAATAAAAACCTTACAAAATGCAACTCTCCGGAAATCCTGGCCCCCGCCGGGGACTATGACGCTTTTTTAGGCGCTCTCAAAGGTGGAGCCGATGCCGTTTACCTTGGGGTTGGGGAATTTAACGCCCGTCAGGGCGCAAAGAACTTTAACGCGCTGGAACTCAAAAAAGCAATCGAGCTGGCCCATTCCCGCGGAGTACGGGTCTACCTTGCATTTAACATTCCTCTCAAGGAAGAGGAACTCCAGCCCGCTCTGGATGTACTGGACCAGGCCTACACCGCGGGCATTGACGCAATTATTCTCAGGGACCCGGGGCTTTTCAGGCTCCTGAAAGAGGCTTTTCCGGACCTGCCTCTCCATGCCAGCACCCAGATGACGATTCACAACAAAGCCGGGGTCCGGTTTGTGGAAGGACTCGGAGCTTCAAGAGTGATCGTTTCCAGGGAACTTCTCACAAACGAGCTTAAGGAAATCGTGGCCGCCGCAAATATCGGAGTTGAGATCTTCATCCACGGGGCTCTCTGTTACTCCTACTCCGGAAAATGTCTCTTCAGCAGCTTCGTGAGCGGCAGAAGCGGAAACCGGGGGGCCTGTGCTCAGCCTTGCAGGTGGAGGTACAGACTTATGGTGGACGGGCAGCCGCAGAACAAAGTGATTGGGGGCGATTATCCCATAAGCTGCGCCGAACTTTTCACCCTTCCCGGCCTCGACAAAATCGTGGCAACCGGGGTTGAAAGCCTTAAAATAGAGGGCCGGATGAAAAAGCCCGAGTACGTAACCGGTACCTCGGCGATTTACAAAAAGGCAGCCGAGTGGGTCTCCAGAACCGGAAATCCCCTGAGCCGGGAAGAACTTGAGCAGAAGGAAACCGAACTTGCAAAGCTTTTCTGCCGGGGCTTCACCGGGGGTTTTGTCCTCGGAGACCGGGAAGTCACCCATCTCGAGTACAGCACGAACTACGGGGTTTACCTCGGGAAAGTCGTAAACGTTATCTCCACTTACCCTCATGCCCGGATAACTCTCACCCTTATGGAAGACCTTCAGGTAGACGACGGGATAGGGATTCACACCCAGATCGAGACCAAAACCGGGATGCTCGGGTCAACGGTAAACGGCATAATTTCGAGAAACGGGACTCACCTGGAAAGGGCTTACAAAGGGGATAAAGTAACCCTTGAGATCAGCCCCAAAACCGGAAAGGTTGTCAGCCTTCAGGACGAGGTATTCCTCACAACGGACAAACGTTTCCTGGCAGGGCTTCAGGACATTGAATTAAAACCCCTGCTCGTAAACATCAAGGTCAGTGCCAGAAAAGGAGAGAGGCTCAAAATCACGGTCGAAAGCCCGCTTGCAGGTCTTGTGGAGTTTGAGGACGAGTACATTGTTCAGCCTGCCCAGAAGGCCCCCACCACCGGGGAAAAGATCAGAAATGCAATGGAGCAGCTCGGGGATACCCCATATGAAGCCGGATCCATTGAGATAAGGGCCGACGAAGACATTTTCATTCCTGTCGGGGTCCTCAAAGGCGCAAGGCGGCAGGCTATGGACCTGCTGCTGGTAAAAGCCATGAACTTAATTAAAAGGGAGCCGGAAAACCCGCGGCTTTCGGACCTTACCGGCCTGTGCAAAAATGACGCCGATGCTGCAATCTCTCCTGCCACCCCCGAAGGGCCCGCTTTCACAAAAATCCGTCAGGGCCCGCGGCTGAGTGTCGAGGTAAAAAGCCCGGAAGGCCTTCTCCAGGCCACGGACGGAAAAGCGGATATCGTTTATCTGCCTGTTAAAAGGTTCTATGACCTGACCTCTCCCAGATACCAGAATAAACTGGCTTCCCTGCTTGAAAAGGGGCTTGAAATCGTTTTTAACATCCCGCAGGTTGCCCATGACCGGGAACTCAAAGCCCTGACCCCTCTCCTGAAGGAGGTAAAAGAGGCCGGCTTCACTGTGGCCTGTGCCGATTTCGGGGCCGTGCAGCTTGCAAAGGAACTGGAAATTCCCTTTGTCGCCCGGAAAGACCTGGTCGTCTTCAATTCATTCACGGTCGATACCTTCAAAAAAGCCGGCGCTTACAGGGTCGGGCTTTCAAGTGAATTGAACCTTAAGGAGATCCGGGCCATTTATGAGGCCCTTGAAGCCTGCGGAAACACCGAAGAACTCGAAATTACGGCCCACGGCCGGGAACAGATGCTTGTAACGGAACACGACCTTCTCAGGCCGCTTATTGACCGAAATATTATGAAAATGGAGAGTGAGGCCTGCCTTGTTGACCATAAGGACCAGAGTTTTCCGATAAAACGCTGGGGGACCCGGACTATTATCTACAATTCGGCGGTGCTTTCCATGCTTGATTACGTTGAGGACCTGAAAGTGAGCGGTGTTGACGTGCTGAGGCTGGACCTCACCCTGAACGATGAAAAAGACATTAAGGATATCGTCAGGGCGTACAGGCAGGCCCTTGAAGGCAAGAAAGGAAAGCTGAAAAAAATGGATGTGGAGTATAACACCGGGCATTATTTTAATGGAATCTGAGTCCGGAAGACCTCCTCTGAAAGCCCTCCTGTGTTGTTTAAGAAGGCGGGCCGGTTTTCTGATCGGCCTACTATTCCTTTTTTTATTTTTTCTTCCGTGGTCTTCAACTTTTTAACCCCCTCCGATTTTTGAAAACTAATTCAGGAATACGCGGGCTTTTTTTGAATCGACCCTTTGTCCCGGCCCCCCAGGGCGGCCAATGCAGAGGGTCGATTTTTTTGAAATGAAAGAAAAGACAGGTCCAGTTTAATAACCAGGGGTCCGAACAACGCATTGCTGAACCGTATTTTTTCCAAATTTTGATATACTTCAAAAAGAGTTGTATATGCAGAAATACGAAATGGGGGAAAGCACCCCGGAAATAAGGAACACACTATGAAAGCTAAAATCGGAATCTGTTTTATCTTATTGTTTTTTGCCGCCGCCGGTTCGGGATGCGTCTCCAGGCCGGATAATCCGCCTGATGAGATAATTGAAAATCTTGAAGAAATTGAGGGGCTCTGGCTGGGAAACCTTGAGGTCCGGGCCGGAGTGGAGTTGAGATTATTATTCAACATCTCCACCGAGCCCAACGGTTCGGCTATTGTCACGCTGGAAAGTCTGGACCAGGGAGCAAAAGGCATCCCTGTGGAAGGAGTCAGTTATAAAGACGGAAAGCTGAAACTTGAAGCAAGGTCCATCCGGGGGATTTTTGAAGGAACCGTTAGAGAGGACGGCTCGGGCATAGAAGGAAGGTGGAAACAGGGACCGGCTGATATTCCTCTTGTGCTTGAACGGATTGATAAAGCTCCTGATATGAGCAGGCCCCAGGACCCAGTAAAACCGTATCCTTACAGGGAAGAAGAGGTCACCTTTGAAAATAAAGAGGCAGGAATTGAGCTTGCGGGCACTTTAACCCTTCCGGAAGTTTCCAGGGAAGAAGCCGGGCCTTATCCTGCCGTACTGCTCATAAGCGGTTCGGGTCAGCAGGACAGAAACGAAGAAATTTTCGGGCACCGGCCTTTCCTGGTGCTGGCCGATTCCCTGACTCGCAGGGGGATTGCCGTACTGCGGGTGGATGACCGCGGAGTTGGAGGCTCGGGAGGAGACCCGTCTCTGGCAACGACCGAAGACTTTGTGGGAGACGCGCTTGCGGGAGTTGAGTACCTGAAGAACCGGGAGGAAATCGATCAGGCAGGAATCGGGCTTATAGGACACAGTGAAGGGGGCCTGATTGCCCCGCTTGCGGCTGTCCGGGACCCTGATATCGCTTTTATCGTGCTCATGGCGGGGCCGGGGCTGTCCGGAGAGGAAATCATTTATCTTCAGAGTGCCCTGATCGCCGGAGCCATGGGAGAGGATGCCGAAGCAATCGAGCGGAACCGGGCCCTTCAGGAGAGTATCTTTACGGTCCTTAAGGAAGAAAAGAACAATACGGTCGCAGGGCCGAAAATCCGGGAACTCATAATGAACTCTCTTGCAGGTCTGAGTGAAGAGGAGAAACAAAACTCCGGCTACACCGAAGAAAGTATTGACCCTCAGGTCCAGGTGCTGGTCTCCCCCTGGATGCGTCATTTCCTGAGCTATGACCCCCGGCCGGCCCTTATGGAAGTAAAGTGTCCGGTGCTGGCAATTAACGGGGAAAAAGACCTCCAGGTCCCACCTGAGGAAAACCTGCAGGCAATCGAGGAGGCTCTTGAAGCCGGAGGCAATCCGGACTACACGATAAAAGAAATGCCGGGCCTGAACCATTTGTTCCAGACCGCTGAGACCGGCAGCCCTTCTGAGTACGGGAATATTCAGGAAACC
>JAQVBP010000201.1 GCA_028690255.1 Methanosarcinaceae archaeon | reverse complement strand
CAACTCTCCACGGCCGGAAAACTTGCCTCCGAGCTTGAACAAAGCCGGGAAAGCTATGTGAACAAAAGCAGGCACCTGACCCCGGCCGGAAATATGTATGCGTCAAATGAGGCGGCCCGGTATATTGCGAGGAACGAAGCTTTTAATAAACTTCACAATGTAGTCCTTAAGAAAAACAAAGAACTGGATGAAGGCCTGGATAAACACGTCCTTAACGCCCTCAAAGAAAAAGGCCTGGACACTTCCCTGCTGGACAGCGTGACTTCAGGTTCCATGAGCCTTTTTAACAACCCCGCAATCGAAAAAGCCGCCTCGGCCCTCGGCCGGGATATGGGAATAATATCCACCATGACCGTAACCGGCTGGCCTGAAAGTAAATACAACTGGACCGAAAACATGACTCTGATCATCGATCAGAAACCCAACTACCTTTACCACGACCCGGATTTTGATTTGAGGGGCGAATACGAGTTAAAAGATCCCAGAGGAAGGACGGTCTATCCTCTTGGTGTCCGAAATACCTGCATTTTTACGATTGGAATTTCCGAAGAAATCGCAAAAGCTCTTGGTTCAGGTACGGAATATGTGAAAACGGAGACTTCGCAGCAAATCAGCCAGAGTATCCAGGGCCTGAGTGATGAAGTGGCTCTGCTTGAGCAAAACCTGACTGAACAGGGGGTTTCGCTGGATACGGAAGAGCTTGACCGGGATATCAGTTCCCTGAAGCGTGTTTATGCGGAAGAAATGAAGCTCAGGGTTACAGAGGAAATCGCAGCCGAAGTGAGTGCGAATCCTGTTATTTCGGAGAGTATAACGGAGCAAAAAGTTCAGGTGATAGTCTTCAACTATCTGGGCCGGCTTTCCTACGACAAAATAATAGAAAAGTCTTCAAGCGGGGAACTTGCAGATGAACTTTCTTTTGTAATCAAAGAAGAAATCCGGCGTTCCGGGCCTTCGGTAACCGGAGATGAACTCAATGCTGCATTGAACCGTGTGGACACTGACGTCCGAACAGGAGTCTCAAATGGTATCTGTGTGATCACCGTGAACAAAGGTGATGTAATCGATTCATGTTTTGAGCAAATCGACAGTGAACTAAAAGGGATGGTAAACGAGAGTGTGGATAGGTTTGGTGAAAAGCTTGGAGACAAAGTTTCGAAAAAAATGCAGGGAGCAATGAAAGCCGTACCCTGTGGCTTGCCTGTGCTGCCACCTCACTGGGTTTTTACGGTTAACGTGTGGACTTATGATGTAATTGGAAGATATGATCAGTTTGTTGTTATAGACAACGATAATGAAGTGATTCCGGTTCCTTATTTTGGACACAAAGGACAGAGATATGTGAGGAAGTATTCTGAAATTTATGATCCAATAAATACCGATGAAAATGGTTACAACATAAAATTAGGGGCCAATGAAGGTATAACTTTTAGATTTGGAGGATATGCTGCTACAGTTGTCGGGCCTGGAGTAAAAGGAGTGGGAGATAAAGTTGGGGATAGGGTTGAAGAATCAATTTGGTATGATAATTTGTCATTATCATTAGGAAGTGAAGCATGAAAACAAAGATTCTAATTATCGGATTAATATTTATCATATTTACAAACTTGGCAGTTGCAAGTAATCCTTATGGGGAAATATACACCTATGAAGTTTATTATAATGGAATAATTTTGCCCGGTACAGATGTAGCAAAACCAACGCTAAAAATAGGGGAACCTTTTGAGATTAAAGTAAATATGACCGTTTATCAAGAGTATAAAGTTTCAGGAGCACTTTACGAAATTGGAAGTGGTAATTTTGAAGTTATTGAAGGCCCTTCTGAAATGAATAGGTATTCAGGCAAGATTTTAATGCCCAATGAATCACACGTTTTTAAGTGGGTTGTTAAACCTACAGATGGGTGGGCTGGTGGCTCCCTTCCAATTGATTTTCGTTACTCATTAGTTGAAAAAGGAAATCCAGAACCGGTGTTAAATAGTGGTTTTACCGTTGCATACCCTTACATATCCACCGAATACTATGAAGGAAAGGTTCCTTCATCAGATACATCACCTTCAGAAACTTTGTCTTCTCCAAATTCAACATCCTCTGAATCCATTCCGGCCTTCACAATCCTCGCCGCCGTTTTTGCCATCACTTTAATTTCATTCCGCCACTGAAATCTGTAATTCTTCTAAAATAAACCCGGAAGAAAATTCATGGTAAACACCATATCCCACATCGGATTCAGCCTTCTGAACACTCCTGATCTCAAAGGCAAAAAGCTCCGAAAAGTGATCATCTTTTCAATTCCTGAATGACCTTCAACTCTCCACGGCCGGAAAACTTGCCTCCGAGCTTGAACAAAGCCGGGAAAGCTATGTGAATAAAAGCAGGCACCTGACCCCGGCCGAGAATATGTACGCGTCAAATGAGGCGGCCCGGTATATTGCGAGGAACGAAGCTTATAATAAACTTCACAATGTAATCCTTAAGAAAAACAAAGAACTGGATGAAGGCCTGGACACTTCCCTGCTGGACAGCGTGACTTCAGGTTCCATGAGCCTTTTTAACAACCCCGCAATCGAAAAAGCCGCCTCGGCCCTCGGCCGGGACATGGGAATCATATCCACCATGACCGTAACCGGCTGGCCTGAAAGTAAATACAACTGGACCGAAAACATGACTCTGATCATCGATCAGAAACCCAACTACCTTTACCATGACCCGGATTTTGACTTGAGGGGCGAATACGAGTGGGCCGATACCATGACCGGGAAAACAATCTACCCGCTTGGAGTCCGGAACACCTGCATTTTTACGATTGGGATTTCCGAGGAAATTGCTGATGCTCTTGGTTCCGGCACGGAGTATGTGAAAACGGAGACTTCACAGCAAATCAGCAAAAGTATAAGGGATCTCAATGAGGAGGTGGGCCTGCTTGAGCAAAACCTGACTGAACAGGGGGTTTCGCTGGATACGGAAGAGCTTGACCGGGATCTCAGTTCCCTGAAGCGTGTTTATGCGGAAGAAATGAAGCTCAGGGTTACGGAAGAAATCGCGGCCGAAGTGAGTGCAAATCCTGTTATTTCGGAGAGTATAACGGAGCAGAAAGTTCAGGTGATCGTCTCCAACTATCTGGGCCGGCTTTCCTATGATGAAATTATAGAAAAGTCTTCAAGCGGGGAACTTGCGGATGAACTCTCTTTTGTAATCAAAGAAGAAATCCGGCGTTCCGGGCCTTCGGTAACCGGAGACGAACTCGATGCTGCATTGAACCGTGTGGACACCGACGTCCGAACAGGAATCTCCAACGGGATCTGTGCTGTCACGGTGAATAAGGGAGACGTAATCGATTCCTGTTTTGAGCAAATCGACAGTGAACTGAAGGGGATGGTAAACGAGAGTGTGGATAAGTTTGGAGAGGAGCTTGGGGATAAAGTTTCGAAAAAAATGCAGAGGACTATGAAAGCCGTACCCTGTGGGCTTCCTGTGCTGCCTCCTCACTGGGTTTTTACGGTTAATGTGTGGACTTATGACATTATTGGAGAATATGAGGTCTTTACTGTTATTGATAACGATAATGAGGTGATTCCGGTTCCTTATTTTGGACATAAAGGACAGAGATATGTGAGGAAATACGAGCATGTCATACATCCATCTAAAATCAATTCTGATGGAAGTAGTATATGGTTGGGAGAAAATAAGAGAATAATATTTCAATTTAAGGGGTATTCCGCCACAATTGTTGGACCTGGACCAAAAGGAGTAGGGGACAAAATTGGTGGCAGATCTGAAAAATCCGTTAGTTATGAAGAAATATTGGCAAGAAGTGGGGAATAATATATGAAACTAAAATATTGTCTTATTGGATTATCATTATTTTTTATAATATGTCTAAATATGAGTCAAGCAAGTAGTCCATATGGAAAAATGGATGTATATTATAATGATATATTGCTACCAGGTTCTGAAACTGCAAAACCAATTTTAAAAATTGGAGAGCCTTTTAAAGTAAGTATAAATCTTACAGTTTTCCAAAAATCAGAAGCTTCGATTATGTTAAGTGAAATTGGTCAAGGAAATTTTGTAATATTAAATGGATCTACTAAAAAATTAAATACTTATGAATCAAAGATCATGGTGAAAAACTCTTCTGAAGTATTTGAATGGACGGTTACACCTACTGAAAATTGGGCAGGTGGATCATTACCAATTAATTTGGTATATCAAATTAATGACTTCAAAACAAAAGACATATTAGTAAATAGTGGGTTCACCATTGCCTATTGCACTATCTCAAATGAATACTACAAAGGAAAAATCCCATCACCAGCCACATCACCTTCAGAATCTTCACCTTCTTCAAATTCAACGTCCTCTGAATCCATTCCGGCCTTCACAATCCTCGCCGCCGTTTTTGCCCTCACTTTAATTTCATTCCGCCGCTG
>JAQVBP010000041.1 GCA_028690255.1 Methanosarcinaceae archaeon | reverse complement strand
TAATAGAAGATGAGGGGCAAGAAAAAGAGTTCTGAAATCCAAAAGAACGCAGTTTTCTGTGAAGAAAAACGTGAAGAAATTGAAAAATTTGGCGGGAAAGAAAGGTGGTCTGAAAGGTGGTCTGAAATCAACGAAAGCCAGAGCAAGATCCTGTTTTTAGTACAAAACCATCCGGCAATTTCAAAAACAGAACTCGCCAACCAACTTGGCATAAATCCATCTGTAGTCCAGAAGAACCTTAACACCTTAAAGAAAAAAGGTTTCCTCAAAAGAGTCGGGCCTGCCAGAGGTGGGCACTGGGAAATTATTGAAATTTGAAGTAGTGGAAACTGCCTGTGGAGCTACCTGGCATAACTTTATTATTATATTTTGCGCCGGGCGGTTCCATCACTTCCCCACACCCCCTTTCAAAATTTACTCCTCCCAAAAAAACCGTGCATCCTCCTCCCTCCCAATTAGTCTTAAAAACATGCTTTGGCCTGAACCAGCTTTCATCATTCAGGATTTCCCTCCGTTTGATCCCTCCCTTAAAGAACTGGCCGACGTCCGGGAAGTTGTTGAGACCCTCTCCTCAATCCGGACGTTTGCGAATGTTGAAAGTGTCCAGAAGAAAAAGAGGGGGGAAAGAGGTGGATTTGAGGAGGAAGAGGAATAATTCTCATTGTATATTTTTACAGAAAAACTTTTCTATTGGAGTCCAATCCAGTTTCACGATTTAGGCCTCTAGCCAATCGATCATTTGTATCATTTTTTGTTTTGTGATGGCTGGAAAGTCACGACTATCGATTTATCTGATCCCAATATTCATACAAGAAAACAATTTGAAAATAAATACGAAGTTAAATTTATATAAATATTATTATTTTTTGTAATGGTGGGAGGCATTTATGAAGTGTGAACTGCCCCCAGCTCTTCTTATTCTTTATAGTTCTCTTTCATTCGAAGACCTTTTAATCTTTAAAAAATCTAAGTAAGAAATATATGAACCAGTTCTCCTGTGAAAATGAAATACAAAGCTTCCTTTCAAACTTCAGGCTTACAAAAAGAAAAGCTCTTCTCAGGGGAGTTCTCTACTCAAATTCTGAACAGGACCTTGCCGTGATAGTTGACCGGAATATATGCAATAAAGAAAACCCTTTCAACTACAGCGAATACACAAAAGAGCAGAACGAGATTGTTTTTTCCTGCGGCCGAGTTTTCAGGTTTGCCGTTGATAACGAACCTGATTTTTTCGAAATGCAGGAGCTTCTCCCCCGCTTAATTTCAGGGGAATTTGATGACATAATCCCGGCCTCGAAAGGCCAGGATCGGGAGCTTCACTGTATAGACCCGACTGTTCCGGAGGCCTATTTTGAGGACGCATTCTGTGAGGTTTTCGGCCGGGAGGTCCTCAACAGGGTCAGCAGGGAATATCCCATGCCCGACATAAAAGGCAGCACAAGGTGGATCGATTACGTAATCCACACAGAAGAAGGGTATATAGGGATTGAAAAAAATGGGGAAAGGTTCCACCACCCGGTTCTTATCGGGAAAGAACGATACAAAGACCAGCTTTTGAAGCAGAACTCCCTTGTATCTCAGGGTGGAAAAATTTACAGATGGTCTCTCGGGTCAATGCAGTTCAAAGACGTTTTCTGCGAGGAGATTAAAAGGTATTTTCCTGCTCCCGAAAAGATACTGGACGGCCACCCCGTGCTTGCAAATAGGGGATTTGAGCTTTTTGAACATCAGGAAGAGGTACTTGATGCAATCGAGAGGAAAAGGGAGGGCGGTAAAAAAGCTTTTCTTGTACACCTGCCTACAGGGGCCGGAAAAACGCATATTCTTATTTCGGACTTTTTCAGGGAATATGAAAAGGACCCTTCCATAAAGGCTCTTGTACTTGTCCCTACAAGGAATTTAAAAGAGCA
Source organism: Methanosarcinaceae archaeon (assembly GCA_028690255.1). GTDB lineage: Archaea > Halobacteriota > Methanosarcinia > Methanosarcinales > Methanosarcinaceae > JAQVBP01. Next base: position 19,666 of record JAQVBP010000041.1, on the reverse strand, counting down.
GACAATAGAGGATTTTTCAGAAGGGTATACCAGGTGGAAAAAGCAGGACCTCATAAAACAGGAGTCAGGCATTCCTATATTTACCGGGAAAAATCCAGCCAGTGAAATGATCTCAGCTGAGGAAAAGGAAATCTACTCGATTAGCATCGGAGAGGAAGAAACATCAAAGGTTATGGTTCAGACTTATTTGTGGATGATCAGGAAATATCAAAAGTTCAGGCCAGATCAGTTCAACTATATTGCAATTGATGAGGCCCATCATTCTGCTGCCCCTTCCTTTAAAAAGGTAATACAATATTTTGACCCTGACACCCTGCTTGGAATGACGGCAACCCCTGAAAGGCTTGACCGGCAAAAACTTGAGGAGATTTTCGGAAAGTATGAGACCAGGCTGACCCTGAGGGAAGCTATTGAAAAGGGGGTTCTTGCTCCCATAAAAGCTTTCAGGGTAAAAAGCAATCTTGACCTCAGCGAGATCCGTTATAACGGAAAGGACTATGTCGCCTCGGACATCCAGAAAAGGCTCATTCTACCTTCAAGAGATCAACTGATTGTTGACGTGCTGAAGAAATATTTCATAAATCCTGATCCTGAAGTTTCCCGGGAAAAACTCCCTTTCAAATCCGGCCTGGTTTTCTGCGTCTCGGTGGCACACGCCGAGTCCCTGGCCAGGAGGCTGAGTGAACACGGCATCAGCGCAAAAGCGGTGAGCGGAAAAGACCGAAAATCAATGGAGTATATCCGGGAATATGAAAATGAGCAAATACAGTTCCTCTGTACCTGCTCTTTGATCTCGGAAGGCTGGGATTCTCCCCGGACCTCCATTATAGTAATGGCAAGGCCCACGATGTCAAAAGCCCTTTACCTCCAGCAACTCGGCCGGGGCACGAGAAAATTTCCAGGAAAAGAAGCCCTTTACGTTATCGATGTCGTTGACAACTACGGCCCCTTAACCAGGCCCTGGAGCTGCCACGGGATTTTCAACCTTGAAAAATACGTCCCCTGGGCCAGTGTCCTGAAAGACCCCTCGGAAAAATATGAAGCAGGCCCTGAAGAACTGGTCCTGGCCGGCCTCTACGAGGAAGAAAGAAGGATCGAAAAAATCGACATCTTTACCTTCGAAAAAAAATACCCCGATTACCTGAACCTCGAACAGCTCGCAAGAGAACTTTTCATCTCGACCGACACCCTGAAGAACTGGGTTAAGAAAGGGGATGTAAAACCGGATGTAGAAATCCCCTTCGGCAGAAAAGCCCTCCAGTATTTCAGGCCGGAATGCGTGCCCGAACTCCGGGAGAAAAAGGGCCTGAAAAAACACGATGAAGAAACCCTTTATGAGGACTTTTTCGAGTTCCTGGACAAAGGGGACTATTCCTTTTCCTACAAGATCATCTTCATGCTCTCCTTCCTGAAGTGCGGGGACAATACCGGAGAGTGCAATCTTGACGAGCTTGTTAAGCTGTATTCAGCTTTTTATACGGACAGGCTTGAAAAAGGCCTGCCCGTTGACAGGCCAAAGTGTCCCTTCAACGATCCCGGCCCGCTCAACAATGAAAACACCGTCAAAAAAAGCATACTCGCAAACCCTTTTGAAAAATTCGAGAGAAAACGCTTCATGTACCACTGCAAGGATTTGAACCGCATAGCTTTTTCCTCGACCCTCTGGCAAAAGATAAATAATGAACAGGGCATTCAAAAAATCCGGAATAAAATGATAAAAGACCTCGAAGCCTATTACGAAAATCTTGGTGGGGTTCCAAACCTGGAAACAGTAAAGGAAAATTACCTCTAACCGGCCCAGGGCCAGAATAAAGTCGGATATCCGGAATAAATTCAGCCGTAAGCAAATCTACGAGCAACAGTTTAAAAAATAAAATCCTGCAATAGAAGGAATCAATATGACCGAAAAAACCAGCTACATCTCCTACGACAAACTGGTCCGTGACAGGATCCCTGAAATCATAAAAAACGCAAACAAGACGCCGGAATGCAGGACCCTTGCCGAGGATAGGGAATATCTGGCCTATCTCATTAAAAAGCTACAGGAAGAGGTTCTGGAGTTTGTAGAAGATCCTTGCGTTGAAGAACTCGCTGATGTCCGGGAAGTTGTTAAGGCCCTTTCCTCAATCCGGGCATTTGAGGATGTTGAGAGTGTGCAAAAAAAAAAGAGGGAGCAGAGGGGGGGCTTTGAAGAGAGGATTTTGCTTACTGGAGTTTTTGAGAAGGAAATGGAGTGAAGTTTATATCAAAGTTTTTTGGAAATACTTAGAATTGATTAAGATACATTTTCCAAATTTTTCCAATTCATTCACGAAAAAGCCGGCCTTCGGCCGGTGAGTATACCAGAAAGTTATGTAACATGATTCAGACTTCGGTTTCTGAATAGAAATCCAGTATCATGTGGCCATTTTTTGAATAGACTATTGCATCCGGCGCTCTCAACGGCCGACGAAGGAGGCCGGCCTTTTCAAGATGATAATGAAGACAAAATTATGGCAAAATGATTCTGGGTATTATATTTCTCCCATTCCTTAACCATTATTTCTGTTCAGAGTATTAGCTCTGACTCCTCTTAACCTGCAAGCCCCTCTGTAACTTTCTCTGTAACTTAATTCTAATTCAAAATCCCTTTTTTCCCCGTTCTCTCTACAGAATTCCACCAGGTTGAGCATATGGTTGAGACCATCGGCCGCTTTTTTATTCTGTATTAATTCCAGGCCCGGCTCCAGCAGGGGCCTTGGTAAAAAGACTATGCATTTTGCTTTCGCTCTTGTTATCGACACGTTCAACCGATTCAAACTGTAAATAAACTCCGCTTCATTCATTGCGGTATCGGTGTCGCTGACCCCGTAACTTACGATTACCGCGTCAGCTTCCTGGCCCTGGGTTTTATCCACGGTGTCAACAAAAGGCCTGGTCAGCCATTTTCTTAATTTACTGAGGTGGGTTTGAATTATGCGGATCTGGGCCCGGTGAGGACTAACGATAAATAATCCGTTTTTCCAGAAATTCGAATCCCCTTTTTCGTTGTCAGGGTAAGGTTCATCTATTTCTTGCCGGGACAAAGTTTCCCTTAAAGATACGGCAAGTTTTGCAACCAGTTCAGCCTCAATCTCGTTTTCCACCGAGGCCTGAGTGTTTTCAAGAATTACTACGCTTATAGGATATTCCGGATCAAGTACCCATTTTATGAATTCAGATTCTGGTTCTGGTGTGGTTTCTGGCAGGTTTGAAGGTAGAAGTTTGAGTTTTTGCCGTGCGATTTTTTCGGAGGCCGGTTTATATCCATTACCGTAAAGGGTTGTTGCGGGAAACATGGACAGAGTTTCATTCATCCTCCAGTTTTCAAGGAGCTGGCAGGTATATTTCGGATCTGTTACATTATCCCTGCGCCGGAGATATGAGAAGATCGAATCATACAGGCCTGGTAAACCATCTTCTGGGTCGGGGTACTGGCCTGCGATTATTGGGGGAAGCTGCAAATCGTCTCCTGCAAGCACGAGTCTTTTTCCTGTCTCTAAAACGGACATACCCAGAGCTAATTCGGCGGGTTTGAGCTGGGAGGCTTCATCAACGATCAGGATATCGAAGGGGTTGACTTTCCGGCTTATTTTGTTGAAGCTGTTGACGGTCCCTCCGAGGATCAGGAAGGGGGCGTCGGCCAGGTCCTGAATTGCGTACTCGGATTTGATCTGCAGGACATTTTTTCCTTTGAGGGTCTTTGCTTCCTTTAATTTATAGATATGGAGTTCTTCTCCGAAATCGTCTTCTTCGGCAAGTTCCTGAATTCTTATGAGCAGGTTTTCTACGGCCGAGTGGGTGAAGGCGGTTACAGCAATCTGGATATTTACCCGGTTTTTCCTTCTTGCTCTAATCAGGGAAAGAATTGCTCGGGCCAGGAAATGAGTTTTTCCGGTTCCTGGGGGGCCCCAGATCAGGGTTAAACGGTTATTGAGCAGGTGGGTAAAAGCCCTTTTCTGGCTTTCGGTAAAACCGGAGTTGAGGGCCTGCTTTTTGGCACTTTCGTAAACCGAATCTCTTTCCCGGACCGGGACTGCAAATTCTTCGGGGGTTCTCAGAAGCTTAATGAAGTCATGTTCGAGCTGTTCGTCCATTTCGGTGAGGCGGTCAATTATTCTTTCGGAGGTGAAGTCCGTAAACCGGGGGTGCAGGATTGCTTTATCTCCGGTTTTGAAAGGGGGCTGGGCTTCAGGGAAGGCAAGTTCAAGAATTAAACCCATTATTTTCCCGGTTCTCTCATTTTCCATTTTCCGGCTAATCATTGCGAAACAGACTTTACTTCGGCCGGGATTTCTGAGGTTTGTTCGGTATTTGTAATCTTCAAAGCTGAGCTGGGCGTTTTCTCCGGCTTTTCCTTCCGGGACAAGGAGGTAACTGAAATTTTCATTTTGTTCAAATAAGCCGGAATCCAGGTCAGAGGTGACTTTCCAGAAATTTTGTTCTAAATATTGGATTGGAACGCTTATGCCTTCTTTTACCCTTTCAGGTAAAGATAAACTCCTTTTTTCTTTTATCTCCAGGTTCCGGATGTAAGCCTCGTACCGGGTGATGAAGATCAGCTGGGAGATTTCCGGATAATTGTACTTTTTAGAAGCCGGGATCCGGAATTTTGGGGGCCAGGAGATCAGGGAAGCCTTAACTTTTTCCCGAAGGCCGTCAAGCACACTGCTTGCCGCAAGGAGCCGCATTGAGATTTCTTTTTCTATCCAGCCAGGCGCCTCAGGGTTCTTTTTTTCCCAGGCCATCGATATTGCATCGCTTTTCATTGCGTTGCTGTGTTCAAACCAGAAAAGGCTGCTGGGCTTGAGGGTGCACTCAAAATCCGAGGCTGGCAAGGCTCTGGTAACTTCAGGCTGGTGCAGGAAAAAGGGGATGGGCAGACAGAGAAGTTTCCTGATTTCATTGGTGAGTGCAACTATTGGGTATTGCACTTTTTCAAGTGGGTGCTGCTTCCCACTAAATAATGAGGGGTCCTGGTAGTAAAATAAGAGGCTCAGGGCAAGAGCTGCCAGTTCCGGGGTTTTTACCGCTTCTTTGAGCAGAGCTTTGAATAATTCACGTTCATAATTATCGAAAACGTAGGTCTGCAGGGATTTTTGTTCATTCCATTCCAGAGCTTCGTTATAGTCATGCAGGCTTTTCAGTTCTGCAAAGAGGGCCTGCAGAAATTTATGCTGAATCTCAGTACATTTTTCGGAGGTTTCAGCCACGTAAACCCGTTCGTTCACCACGTTTCCGTAAACGAATTTACCCCTGAAACGCCGGAATCCCGCCGTGTAAATCTGCCCTGTCGCGGGGTCTTTCTGGAGGGTTATGAAAAGGCTTACGTCCTCGTTTTTGGGTAAGGCAAGGGAAATTCCCTGATTAAGGATGATCTCCTTTTCCTGTAAGGCCCGGACCATATTGCGTAAATAATTCCCTTTGTTTCGTAAAGCCCCGCATTTGTCCAGTATATCATCCGAAGTTCCAGCTTCAAGAAAGGCCTCCAGATCGGGCAGGCTGTTTATCGAAGCTTTGGAAGCCCAGTTTGCTTCTCGCAGGTAGTTTCTTCCACTGACCGAAAGCTCGGGAAGAAGCGAGACCGAATTGCATTCTTCAGCTTCTTTTCTGCAGTGTTGATAGAAATCACATAATTCGCAGCGCTGGTAAACATGCCAGGGGACCGTTTCAAGGGGTTTCGTGAGAATTTCCGGTAACCGGTACCTTAAAAATTCTTCGATTATTTTGATATTGAAATCCAGCTCGAATAATTCAGGTTCATCCTGCCCGTAAAGCCAGATCCCGGCCCGGTCCAGGTCCACCTCTGTCTCGAGCTTATTTTTTTCGAGCACGTCTTTTAGCATCAGAGCGTATAAGGTAGCCTGAATCCTGTGGCTTGAACTTAATTCATCACTGGCCTTCACATCAATTACCTGAAGGCGCGGGAGGCCCCCTTGCCCACTTTCCGCATCCCTTTCAACCCCCCGGATCAGGTCCGGCCGGCAAGCCGAAAAACTGCATAATTCCGGCGATAAATTATATTTCCGATAGAATTTGGAGGACACCAGCAGGGTAGGCTGATAGACCAGCTCGCCCCGGTCCAGTTTTTTGAATATCTCCACGCTGTTTTTGATAGAATGGGCTCTCTTGTGCAGGGCTTCGGCCCCTTCCGGAATTATTACGTTCTCTTTTATTTTTTCGAGAACTACCTGCTCTTCCCATCTGTTCCCGGCATCCAATAGCGCTTTTGTAACAGGACTCTGGTTATGGTTCAGAGCCGGAATCCCGGCCTTTGGCCTGTCTTCTATGGGAGTCGCATGAAATCGAAGATAGCGCTCACAATTATGATAAAAAAATCGGGCAATCAGTGAAGGGCTTAATCTGTGTTTTATCATGCGATCCCCATGTTTTTCAGTAGTATAACTTGTAAAATATACTTGAAGGTTCTTACACGAATCGGCATTATGCCTTATATTTCTTGTCATTTTTTCTTCAGGGATCCAAAATTAGATTGGCTCCGCCCCGTATCTTTTTTAAGCATCAGGTTAGAAAAAAAGACCCTCTCCCTTGACTCAGAAAGAGGTCGGGAGGGGGGAGAGGGGCCGAGAGGGGTGGGTTTTAGTAAAACAAAAAGCTCATTACATTTTCATATTTGTATGGATTTCAAATCAAGGCCATAGATTTGTAAACAGCATCAATAGGGTCCTCATAAAAAGCGATCTGGAATTTGCTGAAGAGTTCCGGGGGCACGGTTGCAATCTTGCCGGCAGAGGCTATCGGGATCATAACTTTTTTAGCTCCGGCGTCCAGGCAGACCTGAAGCAGGCCCGAGAGTTCCTCCAGCACGTTTACGGAGCCTCCGATTGTCATGTTTCCGAGAATCGCGGTCTGTTCCTGGATGGGCCGGTCAATTGCTCCCGAGCAGAGGCTGATAAAAGCTGCAAGGGAGAGTTCTTCGGAGATTCCGACCCCATAAAGGTCCTGGACATGCAAAAAATAGTCCTTTTCTTTTACGGATATGCTCTGGCTTATGGACTTGGCGTTGGCTCTGAAGAAATTGAAAGCCGTTTTTATCGATTCCTTTGCCTGGGAATTCGAACCAAGGCCCGATTTCTCGTATTTCCCGGATCCGGGTACAATCTGGGCTTCGAATTTGTATATCCCGATCTTGTTTGAGTGCGCGGCAGCAACAGCATACACTTCCCCTGGCTTTGTCATTCCTGCCGGAATGATTTTGTTTCCCCCGCTTTCGGGAACAGACACGAAAGTTTCGGTCAGGTCTTCGTTATCGAGGTAGGAGAAATTGACCTCAAAGAATTCGATTCCTCCTATCTTTTTAAGCTGCTCCTTAACCCGTCTCCTGCCCACAAGTGCATACTCAAGGATTTCTCTGGCTTCTTCTTTTGTGAGCTCTTCATCCGGGTAGATGAGTTTCATCAAACCCGAGAAGGTCTTTTTAACGGCAATTGCGTCTCGCTGGTTCAGGTTGTTTCCTATCCTGAAGAACCTGCTCATGTGGTCGGAGTAGGAGCGCTTGCGCATTTCCCTGAAGAATTCTGCCAGGTAATCCACGATAAACCCGTACCTGTCCGTGAAGTGCTCCGGCCGGAATTTTGGGACCTCCCAGCCTGGCAGGTAGTAGTGCATGCGATCGAAAAAGGCGGTGTCACAGTTCATGGCGTCCGGGAAGGGAGAGAAGAGGTTTGCGGTCTTCTGGAGAGACTCAACACTCTGGTTGACGTTTCCCACAAACACTATGGATGCGCTTGCGTTTTTCTGTTCTTTTCCTCTTGCGAAAGACCCGGAGGCCATGTAGTCCTTGAGGATCTGGATTCCGTCCCTGTCCTTGAAGCGGATGCCTGCCACCTCGTCAAAGGCAACAACATCCCAGAGCCCCACAAGCCCGACCTGCCGGGTGGACATGTTATAGAAGAGGTTTGCAACCGTGGTCTGCCCGCCTGAAATCAGGATGGTGTTCGGGGAGATTTCCTTGTAGATGTGAGACTTTCCGGTGCTTCGGGGCCCGAGTTCACAGAGGTTATAGTTGTTCTCAACAAGAGGCACAAGCCTTTCCAGCAGGTGCCATTTGGCGGAAGTTTCAAGCTGGGTGGGCTCCATCCCGATGCTTCTTAAAAGAGCATCGATCCACTCGTCTTTTGTGAAGTTTTTTCTTTCCTGCAGGATCTCCTGAATATCCATGTTGGGAATCTGAATGGGTTTCAGGCTGGAGATAATAAAGGGGGATAATGCTGATTCTGTGGAGTATTCCATTTTGACCATGCACCAGATTCCGCCTCCCAGAAGTTTGTCAAATTTTATGACGTACTCGGAATCGATTTCAATTCCTCTGAGCCCCAGGTTGGAAAAAGAGGCTTCGTAGATGTCCCTCCTTTCATTGAGCGTGACCGTGAGTTTGTCGATAATGGTGTAGTACCCTGTTTCCCTTATCCTTGACTTGATAAGTTCGGCCTCATCAGGCCGCACGTAGTTCTGGGACAGGATGCTTTTGACCATCTGGATGCCTTCCTGGATTACATCCTCATCTTCATCCGCACAGTAAGAACCGAGCAGGTACTCCAGCACATAAACAGGGACGTTATGTCCCACCTTCAGGAGTTTTGTCAGGTCTTTCCTTACGACTCTGCCCTGAAAATACTCGTTAAGTTTCCTGTCGGTTTCAAGATTTTCTGTTTTTAGTTCCTCTTCACCCATTTTACCCTGTCCATTTTATCTGCTCTTTCATTTGCCATTTTCATTTGCTATTTTCATTTGCATTTAATTTTGAACTTGTCTGGCCTTCAGCTCATTTGGTTTTATTATGTTGTTTATGGCAGATCCTCTGTTTGTGGCAGATCCCTGGTGTAATTTCTTATTTTTCATCAGAAATCGGCAAAATCGCTTATGAGAAGGTTCAGGTCAAAGGGGATCTGTACGATGTCCTTGATTTCCTCGGGGTCTTCGTCAATCAGCCTCAGGTAATATTTCTTGTTATCCAGATTGCTGCTCAGAGTCAGCATCACGCCGTACTGCCTTTCTTCAGGATCGTCGGACTGGCTACTGGCAATAACGGTTTTTTCGTCGCTGACCATCCTTTCCTCCCCTCCGTCGAAGTCCCATAAAGAAACCCGGAAAGTGCGGGGGTTCAGCTTGTCCGTAACCTTTTCGGTCTGGTAAATATTTACTTTAAATTTGCTGCTGGTGATCTTCCTGCGGTCATTTATCACAGAAACGTTAACCTTGCCGTATTTGATTCCCTTTTTCTCAAGGGTCTTCTGGTCCTGTCTGTGATAGGTCAGGACAGGCACCACTATTTCCTGTGGTGATGCTCCTCCGTGTACGAAATTGAGCCCCCCTCCAGGCAATTTGAATCTCAGGTCGGCTTTAGGGACGCAGGCAAAAAGGGGAGAATGGGTTTCTCCAAGGGTAAGGCGCATATCAAAAACGTGCACATTGTCCGGGGCAAGTTCTTCTTCACTCAGGATGAAGCGCTTTGTGGAATCCAATATACGTGCTTTGTCAAATACTGATGTGTCCACCTTGTCCACGTTTTCCAGTTCGTCTCTTTTGTACAGGAAACCGTGGTCTGCCGTGACAATTATATGTGCTATGCTCAGAGAATCACTCAGATGTTTGATCAGCTTCTTGATCTCAAAAATCGTTTCTTCAGCGGCATTGAATACACTGTTTTCCGAGGACCTCTTATCCCCGGTTGAGTCTATCCTGTCATGGTAGATGTAGAAGAGTCTTTTACCTCTGAAAAGTTCCCTGGCTTCTTCTTTATTATATTTCATTAAGTCTTCGGAGTTGATGGCAAGGGATTCGAGACAATTGTTATGGAGGATCTTTTTCCGGTTTTGAAGGCCTTCCGAACTTATTCCGTCCACAAGAACCTCTTTTCCCCTGTATTCCAGTGTGTTATGAGGCAGCAGACTTGCCATGCCCAGTTTTGTGTAGGAAGGCAAAATCCCGGTCATATATTTGAGTTCGACAAGGCCCCAGGAGTCTTTATTCAGAACCTCTTCGAGTTCAGCGGCTACTTCATAGCGCATTGCGTCGGAAATGATAACAGCTACCTTTGTCCGGTCGTCTTTTTTCAGGACTCGATTTACGTACCGTTTATAGAAGTCCTGCTGGCTGTCCGTAAGCTCGATTTTCCACTGCCCGTCCAGTTCGGAATCGATCAGGCTGCTCCATTTGAGCAGTAATTTGTTGAGCAGTTTGTTGGTGTAGAGGTTTTCGACCTGTAGCCGGAGGCTTTTTTTCAGGATGTCCTTTTCCTGTTCTTTGTCATAGTAATAGTAGAATTTCCTGTAGAGGTAATCGATCCGGTAATACGTATCAGCATAGGCCTTGAGCAGTTCATACAGGCTCCGGGTGTTTTCAAGTGCGTCCGAGGCTTTCGGGTCGTCATAATATTTCCCTGCGAACCCGAAGAGCCTGACCGCGTATTCCAGAGCGTTGTAAATGTTTTCGTATTCCCGGTACCAGTGTTTTGTCCGCCGCTCCTCAATCCAGTCCAGGTATTCTTTGAAGTCTTCCTCTCTCAAATCTTCCGGCCTGTCCAGTTCCCGGACAATCTTCAGGATTATCGCTCTGTCAAAGGTCTCCACGGCCTCAGCTTCAAGGTAATCGGACACGTTATTACATTTCTCAAGTTCGGCCTGAAGGTTGTTTCCCAGGTCACTGCCGTTAGCGGTAAGCATTTCCCGGCTATATTCTTCAAACCGGGCCGAATCCTTCGAGCTGTCCATCCAGTGTTTCAGGAAAATCTGGCCTTCGTTTTCCTTTCGGTTGAGGTACTGCTCATAGCCTTTCAGGGAAATCCCCGAGTAGTGCTTGACATGGGTAATCAGGAAACTCAGGTAAAGTTTTCTCAAGGTAGGCCCCTTTGCCGAAAAGCCAAACTCTTCTTCCGTAAGCTCCCAGAAAGCTTCTTTCAGCCTGAACTTCGAAATATTCTCCCAGGCCTGGTTTTCTCCTTCCTCAAGTCCCCGGAGCATGAGGTCCCTTACAATCAGTTTAAAGTCAGGGGCCTGGGTCTTCGAAAAGACAGCCAGCATCCCCAGCAGAAACTCTTTTTCCTTCCAGTCTCTCTGGTAGAGCCGTTTCAGAGGCTGGACCCTTTCCTTCTGGTTGGCAAAGAACTTCTCGTATTTCGTAAAGAATCCGTCCAGCTCGTACCCGGCAATCTCAAACTCACTCTTTATATCGGAAATCCGGCTGTTCTCGAACCTGGCCGAATAAAGCTGGATGTCAAAAAGCCAGTTATCTTCGTGTTCTCTTTCTCCGGCCGGGCAGTAAACCAGATAGTTTGATTCGGTATCTTCAATTTCAAGTAACTTTTTGGTCTCGAAATAGTTGTTACTCAGGATATGGAACCTGATCCCGTGCTCCGCCAGAATTTGTACAATTTCCTCAAGCTCTTCTCCCGGCCCCTGTTTCTCCTCATCCCAGGCCGTCTTATCCTTATCATACCAGAACACGATTTTCCTTTTCTCGTAGTCCTTTCTTTCGGACGGGTCAAATTTAATAAGTAAACTCTGGCTTGTTTTTTCAACGTTGACCATGAAATCCATATCCTGTTATCATTTTTCTCTGATTGTCTCTGTATCCTGGCGTGTTTGTTTCCTGGAACGCTGGGCTCATTCAACTTTTTCTTTAGCTAAGAATGCCTTACCTTTAACCGTCAGACGGTACTTCTGTTTTGAGCTGCTGGGTTTTTCCGGAATTGTCATTTCAATTAATTCTGCATCGAGGGCCGGGTGGAGGTAGTTATCCCTGAAGTTCTGTCGATGCTTGATATTCAAAATGTTGCGCAGGTCACTTGAAGATTTTTCATCCTCTTTGAGTGCAAGCAACAATCTTTCAACTTGATCATATGACCGGGTCGGTAACCGGGTCGATAACTGGGTCGGTAACTGGGTCGGTAACTGGGTCGGTAACTTGGCACCGGCTTTGTTTTTACCTGAGTGGCTTTCTGTAGGTAGTACAATGGATTCCGCCAGATAAACAATGAACCTCACCCGCATACCCACTTCAATTATCTCCGGTTCGGGAAGACCAAGTGCCTCTGCTTCTTTGAACATGCGGCTAATCCCGCTGCCCCATTGCTCGATAAGGTCAAGTTCCCGGAAAACGCGAGCGATAACTCTGTTGCGTAATTTGGAAACGCCCTGACGCATATCTTCCATCGTTAGACCCGGAAGCAGGATACCAGGGTTTTCTATTTCGATCCTATCATCAAAAAAAGAAACCCGGATAGGTGCGCCTTTCTGGGAGTAGTCAGCGTGGACAACGGCATTCACCACAGCCTCGCGCAGGATGGTCAGGGGAATACTCCAGACATCTTTACGCTTCAGTTCGGAAAAATCCGCACCACGCATGGCGTGTTTCTTGAGAAACTCCATTATCCTTTCAACTGCCACAGGCAGATGCTCATGAATTTCAATATGATCGAAAATATCTGCCCTGTCCTTTCCGATGAACCGTCCGCACTGTATCCAGGCATCGGGAAAGATCATTTCCCGGTCTTTGCCGAACAGTAACATTCCGCCAACTGTAGGAACCAATTTTTCCTGGTGTTTGGTTACAAGGCGAAGGGATTCCATGTCTTTTTTTACCAGTTTCCTGTGTCGTTCAAAACAGGTTACAGCGGCTTCAAAATCGAGGTCTTCAACCGTTCTGTCCGGAAGAGCCTGCTCATCGAACACAAGGCCCATAGCACTGCGGCGAAGTTCCTGGATCAAATCAATATCAGCTTTTCGGTTGCTGGAACCAAGCCTGACATAAACCCCGTTATCAGGCCCTTCATTTTTCAGCCAGTGAGGCCGGGAACCGCTTGGATAGACCTCCACCCCGAGCAAGGTCTTATCCTCAAAAGCGATCAGCTCCACACTGGGAACCAGGCGTGGTTCGATACTATCAGCAATCAGGCTGCACAAACGCTCTTCTTCATCCAGGGGATTTTCAACGCCCAAAACCTCTTTAGACCCATCCTCAACCCCGATTAACAAGCGTCCTCCTGCGGTGTTGGAAAAAGCTACCAGCGTTTTGAGGATGTTTTTAGGAGAGGACAGGTTACGCTTAAATTCCAGTGTTTTGCCTTCCGATCTGGAAAGCAGTTGAGCAATCAGGGAAATCATTTTACCTCCTTCTGGCCGACCTTGCCATCTATTTTCGCCTTGAATTTAAGGATTTTAAATTCTCCCCTTTTGATAAGTTCTCGAAGGTTCATGCTTTTTCCACACTCATTGATATATTTTATGTACTTTTTTTATATGTTTAATTGCGGTATTGGCGCGTTTGTGGCGTCTTAGAGGATTTTGAGGGCGTCATTGTTTCAGGTGCATTAGGCTTGATTATCATTTTTTAACGTCTCTGATCATGACACTTTTGGCGTGATTATGGCGTGTTTGTGGCACCTTTGGCGTCTTTACCTGTTAGACTATATTCAGTTCCTTTTCCTGTGGTTCCTATTTGGGTAAAAATATTTGTATCAACCAGATTTGCAAGGTCTCTTGATGCTGTTCGATTTGATGTATCACAGATTTCCTGGTATTCTTTATTGGAAATCTTTCCCTTCTCTTTTACATAGAGCACAGCCTTGATCTGCCTGTCATTCAATCCGAGTCCTCTAAGATATTCTTCATTGAAACTCTCTTTTCTGAAGATAACTCTAAAGCCCTGGTACTCTTCAAAAACAGGTCCCTGAATCCCTGCTTCCTTGCAGTAATTTTGCATCTTTTCAATGCCGCTGCCCCATTGTTCAACTATTTTTGCATCAAAGAGGACTTCTGCTATCCCTTTGTTTCTCAATTTCGAAGCATGGGGTTTGAAAAGGTCTTCCATTGTAAGGCCCAGAGGTAGCCCTCCCGGACTCCAGACTATAAGTTCATCGTCATAAATCCGGATTTCTATGTGAGACATAACCGTATAGTCCCGGTGACAGACCGCATTTATAACAGCCTCCCTGACCGCTTCCAGGGGATAATCCCAGACCTCTTCTCTTTCAGGTTTTCCGGTCATAACAAACTTTACGTTAGTGTTCTTCCTGACAAAATCCATGGCCTCTTCGATCTGCTCGAAGAGGGAACCTTCAATCAGCCGGTCATCGATTACAAGAGTCCGGTTCTTAAACCGCCCGCAGTGGATTACAGCCTGTGATAGAAAACGTCTCCCGTCCTTACAAAAAAGAAGCCCTGCTGCCCAGGTGGGTTTCCCTTCCACTACAAGCTTCATTTTTTCAAGCACCTGGACCGGGTTTCTTTCTTCCTCTTCCCTGAATCCCTTCCTCCCGAAGTCCCTTGCTTTCCGTATATAACTCCTGACCTTTTCAAGGTCAAGGGCTTCAAGCGTCTCCCCCGCCGCCGGGAACCTGTCCCAGCTCATCCCCGTGGACTGCAAATGCATCTCCGCAATTTCCTGAGCATTCATACCGCGGTTGCTGTTGTTCACCCGCCTGAAACACCTCCCCCGGATGGAAACAGGTTTGATAGGATATTCCATGATTCTTACAGCTGCAACCTGCTTTCCCTCTCTTTCAAAAACCTCAATTTCAGGAATCAACCCGGGTTCGGTTTTCCCGCTAATCAGATTCCCCCATTTCGCGAGAGTCTCTTTTCCAATATCCACTCCCGTAACGACTCCTTTATCAGAAACCCCTATAAGAATCAGGCCGCCTTTAGTGTTAGCAAAAGCTACGGCCGATTCAACGGTTCTATCATCGAATTTCTCCTTGAATTCAAGGGTTTCGGATTCGCCGGATTTGATAAGTTCTTGAAGGTTCATGCGCTTGGGTCTCGGTTTTTCTTTTTATAGTCAGTGGTTCGCAATATTTATTATTTTTACTGTTTCAGAATGCGGTTTTTTTGAATCGAAAAGAGCGGTCCGTCTCCTGGTAATTCCTGCCAATTTCTTAAAGCCCGCCGGTCCAATTGGATGAAACCGAAATTTCGTTGGGCCTGTCTTCTTTTATTTTTTTCGTTCTAACTTCGTGTCCTGTTAAGTTTCTTATTTGCTTTCAGTCTCCGGCGTTCTCAACGGCCGACAGAGGAGGCCGGCCGTTTCTTGACTGAATTTGCAAAATATTTGAAATTAAAAGCGCAGGCAGGTATTTTTTAGAGATCACAGGTAGATTCAATATGCAGAATAGTGATGCGTTTTCTTTCATCTGCTTGTCTCTGATTTGCTTTTTCTCAGTCTTCATTTTCATTTCGAAAAAACCAGACCTTTCTACCGGGGATTAGGCCGGAATCAGAGATCCTCCTATTCTCCTCAGCATCCGTGTTTTTGTTTTTTGTTTTTTGCTTAACCCCTGACAGATTTTATATATTCCCCATGTTGGGGGGTTGCAGTTCCTTTGACGAGAAGGCTTTTTCAAAATCCTTCAGGTCAAAAATCAGGTCTCCATTTTCCCTGATATTTTCTTTTCCTTCGATCTCCTTTACCACAAGCCCGAAAGTTTCATTTCGGACTTCATTTTTCCATCTTACGAGCGTTGCCTTTCTTTTAAGATCTTTCAGGAACTTTCTTGCCTGAGTCCGGGTAAGGTTTCTCCATTTGCATTCTATAAATGTAATTTCGTTTTCGGATTCGTTTAGTGCGAGTACGTCTATTTCTTCTTCTTTGTGCCACCATCTGCCTGTGCGTTGGGCCAAAGGAAGCCCCAGGGGAAGGAATTCATGTTCCACAAAGGTTTCGAATTTTTTGGCAAAATACATGGTCAGAGCTTCGGGGTTGGGCCTGAAATTTTCCCTTTCGATGGCTTCGCGGTTTCGAGACACAAAATTAAACCAGAAGTCAAAGATCTGGTCTTTTATGAGGTAAATGCCTTTTTTGTCACTTCCGAAAAGTGAAATCCTGCGTTCGAGAAAACCAAGGCGTATCAGGTTTTCAATGTAAGGGTAAAGCTTGCGGGTCTCTATTCCAACAAAATTGGCTATTTCACTCGGTCTGGTGTTTTTGGAGGCCACCGCGTCCAGAATCGAGAAATAGGTTTTGAGTTCCCGGAATTCCTGGGATATGATGAAATAGGGTTCCCGGTAGAAGTAGCCGTACCGGTCGAAAAATTCATTTTTTAAGAAAGCGTCTAAAGATTTGTATTCCGCGGCTTTTATCAGGTATTCCGGCACCCCTCCAAGGACCATGTATGTTTTCATGGAATCTTCAAAAGACATCTCAAGAAGGTTGAGGGCGTCAGAAAAGGGCAGGCCTTCTAAGAGTATATCTCTGCTTCGTCGACCATAGAGAGGAGATGCGTGGGAGAGTACCAGCTCACTCATAAGCCCCAGCATGGACCCGGAAAGCACAATACAGATGTTTGAGGCCGAAAGGCTGGAGTCCCAGTATTTTTGCAGGCTGCTTAATATACTTTTATCGTTTTTAATGAGGTAAGAAAACTCATCAATACAGAGGTAAAAACGCTTTTCCGGCAGGTTTTTCGTAAAATAAGCAAATACCTGGTCCCAGTCTTTGAAGTCAAGAGACCTGAGCAATTCATCATCCAGAAACTCTGCAAGTTTTTCCTTAAAGCGTGCTCTTTGAATATGGGGGGAAACATCTTCTGCTACATAGAACACCCCCCGTTTGTCTTTACTAAATTCAGTGAGAAGCCGGGTTTTTCCGATCCTTCTTCTCCCGTAGAGTACGACAAGGCTTCCTTTATTCTTATCCCATTCTTTTTCTATCAGGGTAAGTTCCTTTTTGCGTCCGACAAAAGCACTAATCATGATTAGTACTAAGGCAGATTAGTATTTCAAATTATCGATTTCAGAAATTGTCCCCATTCCTAATTGCATGAAACCGAAATATTGGTGGGCCTGTCTTCTTTTCTTTTTTTAGTTTTAAATCTGTGTCCTGTGAAGTTTCTTATTTGATTTCAGACTCCGGCGCTCTCAACGGCCGACAGAGGAGGCCGGCTTTTTCTTGACTTTATTGCAAAATATTTGAAATTGAAAGCACAGGCCGGTATTTTTAGAGATCACAGGTAGATTCAATATGCAGAATAGTGATGCGTTTTCTTTCATCTACCAGTCTCTGATTTGCTTTTACCCAGTCTTCATTTTCATTTCGAAAAAGCCGGCCTTCGGTCGTTGAGTATACCGGCCTCAAAACTACTCAACTTCCAATCCCCACCGTGTTTTTTTCACTAAAATCAAAACAGGATAAATATAATGTATGGGTTATTAGTCCAACACTTCAGGTAAAGCCCTCCAATTCAGTTTTATTTGTAGGACTTACGCAGTTGAACAAAAAATCAGTAGCATGAAGTACCAAACTGTCTAAAGCAGAGCATTCTTGGAAAGCTCTCATGTGATTGGTTTTACACTTCAAGTGTGTAATTCATATCTGGCTTGAAAAAAGTAAGATTCAACTGCTGCTATTTTTAGTATGAGCACTCTGCTCAGGCAACAATCTCATCAAAACTCAGTTCTCCGGCAGCCAGGGGGTGTAAAAGCAATTTCGATTCATGAAACTTTTTCATTATTGTATCTATCTTTCTGGAAACTTCCGGAATATAGTATGCCTCTCCGCAGTTTTCACAGATATAGGCCGAAACATCTTTAATGGCAATGATTTGCTCCTCTACTTTTATCACAAACTCAGTCTTGCCTTCTACGAGTTTACCTTTACAGAAACTGCATCTATCAGGTTTCATTTTGCTCCCTTCTAACTATGTAATCTATCCATTTATCATTTTCCGGTATATAGACTGTAATTATCCTCACATGGTCTTCACATTCGGCGGCCACCACATGGCAGGCTCTGCCCCCCGAATTTGCAAAAAACAAAGCTGAGGGGCATGGTTCATCATCAGAATAATCTTCAATAATTTGTCCCTGAAGTATAACCTCTATTATATCCTCAGTTGAGATGTTCCTCTGAAACATGCGGACCCTGGCATGATTAGAGATTATGAAAGCGTCTTCAGTGAGAAAATGCTTCAAATGATTATGATTAAGGCTCATTTTTTCTCGATCCTGATTTTGGAAAATAAACTTAATATTGTATTGAATCCACAATTAATTAAGGTATGCTCAGCCTGCTTTAGCGGAAAATATATTTATTGTGTTTGTGACTCTAACAATAACTTAACTTCATCTTTGACTGGGTCGGTAATGGTTCTTGATCCAATTTGAATTAAACCGAAATATTGGTGGGCCTGTCTTCTTTTCTTTTTTTTCGTTCTAACTCCGTGTCCTGTTAAGTTTCTTATTTGATTTCAGATTTCTGTGCTCTCAACGGCCGACAGAGGAGGCCGGCCGTTTCCTGACTTAGGAATGGTGAAAATATAACTTCATATTTTAAGTTTGGGAATTGCTCTATACTCGTAAAGGTTGTGTTTTTGTGATAGGATGTGTTTGGTGTGGGCATTCAAACCACGGAACACACGGACCACACGGAAAAAGAACGACCGGAAGACGGAAATTAAGGTTGTGCGGGCGTTTTTCAGTCCGCTTGAGCAAAGCGAAACGGACCCCGTGCTCCCGAAGCGGAACTCGGGTATTTAAAGGACCGGTGTACTCACCAGCCGTCAGGTCGGTTTCCGTGTCCTTCAGTGTGTTCCGTGGTTAAGGAATCGGAAACAAAAATACTTGAAATTATATTTGACTCATCCCTTAATTGAAAAAAATTTGAAATTAAAAACGCAGGCAGGTTTTTTTAAGAGATCACAAATAAATTCAATATGCAGAATAGTGATACGTTTTCTTTCATCTACCAGTCTCTGATTTGTTTTTTCTCAGTCTTCATTTTCATTTCGAAAAAGCCGGCCTTCGGCCGTTGAGTATGCCGGCCTCAATAATACTCAACTTCCAATCCCCACCGTGTTTTTTTCACTAAACTCAAAACCGGCTAAATATATTTTTTGTGTTGTCGGCTTACGACTTCAAGCATGGCCCTGAGCAGCATTTTTTTGAATCAAAAAGAGATGTCCAGCTTCTGTTAATTCTTTCCGCTTTCTTAAATCCCGCCGATCCAATTGCATGAATCCGAAATTTCGTTGGGCCTGTCTTCTTTTCTTTTTCGTTCTAAATCTGTGTCCTGTTAAGTTTCTTATTTGTTTTCAGTCTCCGGCGTTCTCAACGGCCGACAGAGGAGGCCGGCCGTTTCCTGACTGAATTGCAAAATATTTGAAATTGAAAGCGCAGGCCGATATTTTTAAGAGATCACGGGTAGATTCAAAATGCAGAATAGTGATACGTTTTTTTCATCTGCCAGTCTCTTATTTGTTTTTTCTCAGTCTTCATTTTCATTTCGAAAAAGCCGGCCTTCGGCCGTTGAGTACGCCGGACTCAATAATACTCAAATTTAGATCCCCACCATGTTTTTTATTTTTCACTAAACTCAAAACCGGCAAAATATATTTTTTGTGTTATCGGCTTACGACTTCAAGCATGGCCCCGAGCAGCATTTTTTTAATCAAAAAGAGATGTTCAGCTTCTGTTAATTCTTTCCGCTTTCTTAAATCCCGCCGATCCAATTGCATGAAACCGAAATATCGTTGGGCCTGTCTTCTTTTCTTTTTTTCATTTTAACTCCGTGTCCTGTTAAGTTTCTTATTTGTTTTCAGTCTCCGGCGTTCTCAACGGCCGACAGAGGAGGCCGGCCGTTTCTTGACTCTATTACAAAATATTTGAATTAAGTACGCCGGAATCAATAATAATCA
>JAQVBP010000200.1 GCA_028690255.1 Methanosarcinaceae archaeon | reverse complement strand
ACTGAAGGAAATATACAAAGAATCTTACGAAAACGACCAGGAAATCGAAAGCTGGGTACTCGAGTGGTTCTACACATATCCGGACCAGTACACGGAATTTGTGCTGCCAGAAGGGGAACTCTACCTGATGACTTTGTCATGGTTTGCACCAGAGTCCTGTATCCATATCTGGGATGGAGACCCGATAGGGCCAATCGATGCCTGGCAGGGAGAACGTGTAAAGTTCTGGCATGATCCTTGCATCACCGATGATCTTTATGTGAACAGTATTCCTGGAACGTCGAATAATCCACCTGAACCACCGGTTTCCGGGCTGTGTGGAGACGTTAACGGCGATGAAACAGTTGACATTCAGGACGTCATAGCACTCATTAACTACTGTTTGAACAATGAACCTCTTGAATGCCCGGAAGCTGCTAATGTAGACGGATGCGACGGAGTGGATATTGGGGACGCAGTGGTTCTCATAAACTACTGCCTGAACGGGGATCCGCTGATTTGTAACGGAAACGGATGCGGTTGTTGAAAATGGGGGAATAATGAGCAGTTACCAGACTGCTCATTATTTCATCTTAAAATGAATGAGGTGAAACAATGAAACATTTATTGAGATTTGACAAAAAGTTGCCAACCATGATGCTGGTTACGATAGCACTGCTCATGATCTCGATAACGACAGCAACCGCGGCTGAATCGGTCTATATAAATCCCTCCTCAAGCAGCGCCGCTTACGGAGAAATGGTCACGGTTGAGATAAGGGTCAGCAGTGAAACTGCTTTCCAGGGAGGACAGTTCGAACTCGGATTCGATCCGGACTGTGTAATGATAAATGGCTTTGAACTCGGAAACAATTTCAACTTTGGAGGAGCTAGCCCGGTTGATCAGAACAGTGAGAAGATACTCTTTGCAGCCGTGAATTTACTGCCCGCCGGCGACTACCTGATAGGAGAACTTACACTGGAATGTGTTGGAAGTGCCTGCACAACCGATCTGGCATTTGAAGGGGTTAAAAAAATAGTGGATAAGCAGAACACCCTTGATGTGAACTGGGTCAACGCTTGTTTAATATGCACAGGCGAAGATCCCGGTTCAGGAGACGTGTCTGCCAATGTATATATGAGTCCTTCCTCAAGTAGCGCCTCTTACGGAGAAGTGGTCACGGTCGAGGTATGGGTCAGCAGTGATATCCCCCTCCAGGGAGGACAGTTCGAACTCGGATATGACCCTGACTGTGTAATGATAAATGACTTCGTACTCGGAAACGATTTCAGCTTTGGAGGAGCAAGTCAGGTCGACCAGAACAGTGAGAAGATACTCTTTGCAGCCGGGGCTTTGCTGCCTGCCGGGGACTATCTGATTGGAAAACTCAAACTGGAATGTGTTGGATGTGCCTGCACGATTCCCCTGACATTTGAAGGGGAGAAAAAGGTTGTAGACAAACAGACCACCCTTGATGTGAACTGGATCGACGGAGAGTTCACATGTACCGACGACGGCCCTATTTCGGGAGATGGATCTGAAGTTTATATGAATCCCTCCTCAAGCAATGCCGTCTATGGGGAAGAAACCATGGTGGAGATCAGGATTGATGCTAATACATCTTTCCAGGGAGGACAGTTCGAACTCGGATACGACCCGGGCTGTGTAAAGATAAATGACTTCGTACTCGGCAGCGATTTTGCCTTTGGAGGGGCAAGTCAGGTCGACCAGAACAGCGAGAAGATTCTCTTTGCAGCTGAGGCTTTGCTGCCTGCGGGGGACTATCTTATAGGGGTACTCAAACTGGAATGTGTGTGTGAAAATGAATCCTGTTCGACTCCTCTGACATTTGAAGGAGAGAAAAAGATCGTTGATAAACAGGACTTACTTGATGTGCACTGGGTAAACGGTTGTTTCAGCTGCAACGAAAACCCAGACGGGCTTAGTCTCACTGCTGGATGGAACTTTGTGTCCGTTCCATACACACTGACAAACTCCAGCTTCTCTTACATTATTGGGGACTTGCCTGTTGATGCAGTTATGAGTTATAACTCATCATTAAGCCAGCACTGGGTGCTCTCGATGGACCTTATGTGGGAGCCATTGAAGGGATACTGGATCCATGCTACCGAAGACTGTATCATCCCGGCTGAACGGCTTGCTAAGAGTCTCCCGCCCAATCCGACGGAGATCCAGCTATACAACGGATGGAATGCCATAGGGCACTGTGACTCAACAGACACTCTAAATCCGGAACTGGTTCTGAAAAGCATCGATACCAAGTACGGGTATATAATGGGGCCATGGGACCCGGTTGAAAAGACCTATACTCAGTGCGGCCATAACAATGAAACAGGAATAATCTCCGAAAAACACATGGGTACTGATATCTTTGAAATGAACCCATACGAAGGATACTGGTTGTATATGAATGAGACCGGTGTGTATGGATCGTTCGGGTGCTGAGTAAAAAAGAATATTCATAATAGGATGAGTTATAATAACTCATCCTGGCATCTTTTTTTGTTAAAAAAATATTAAATCAGATCAAATCCCGCGGCTGCTTGTGCTCAGGAAGCACCGGCAGGGCCATGGTATTCACGAGTATGGGGCTTTCGACTTCCTTGGCCCTTTCGAGCACGAGTTCCTTTCCTTTTTGAGTCAGTGCAAAAAGCGGCACGGCAGTCCCCACCTGGGCCAGGGGTTTTACAAGGTCCCGGATGGGTTTTGAGGCGCAGCTGGTTGCGATATCCGAGTTTTCAACAAGGACTCTGGCGTCTTCTCTCCCGAGGCCGGTTACGTGGACGGCGATTACAATAAGGTCGAGTCCCAGTTCGGCTTCAAGTCTCCTGACCTCTTTTGCGGTGTCTGCAAAGGCCACGGTCACTGCGATTTTTTTGTATCCGAGTTCGGCTGCTTTTTTAAGCCCGGCCACGGGGTCGAGTTTTGCGGTCGAGGGGTCAAGCACAATCCCGCCACGCTCGGAAATCCCATTGATGATCCCGTCGATGGGCTCGGTTTCGACCAGACCGGACATCCGGCCTCCCATTCCCTGGACAAGAGAAGGACTGTTCGAAATAACGGTTCCGGCTCCTTCACAGGCCGTAACCGTCGTGTCCAGAAGTCCACGCCGCAGGCCCGTCATCATGACCTCGGAGGCCCCGAAACCCACAAAGGTCTCGAGTTCGAGCTGGCGTTTCTCCGTAAACATGCCGAAATCCCTGATCCGGAACTCCATGTTCGTCTTAACTTCTTCCGGGGTAATCTTCTGAATTCCCCTGACCTTCGCAAAAAGAGGACACCAGTCAACTTCAGGCTCTCCGACTTCCACGACCTGGCCGTCTTTGACGACGACTCTTGTTTTTCCCAGTAACTCCATTATATGAGGCATAAATTGCACCTTGTATTATTGATAAGAATATTTAATCCGATAAAAATTGTATATTATGTTTTGTGGTTCTTTTATATAATCAAATGGGTTACCCGAATACTACAAAAATCACAATGAGCAGGAGAAATTAAAATTTTGCTGATTTGAGAATCAAGAAAGCTAAAACAGAAGATACTCAAAAAAAAAACAGAGAAATTCCAGTCCTTGATAAACCTCTCTTAGCGATTTATAACGGGGTCCGGAGGATTATTCTCCTTTTTTCTTTAATATATCCCACTCTATTTTTTAAAACGATAATTATTAATATACTCCTATATAAACAGGATATTGCCAGCTAACTGTGTGGAAAGCAAGCCTGGAAAACCGGAAAAGGCCCGGTAAAGAGATAGCGGTTACACAGAGCAGTAGGGCAGTTACAGAGCAATTTATCAGAATATAAATAGAGAGAGGGCTAAAAATGGCAGATCAGGAAATGTTTGATAATCTTCGGGATTCAATCGTAAACCAGGACGTTGAAGGCTGCGCAAAGCTGACAAAGGAAGCCCTTGAGGCAGGGACTCCGGCAATTGAGATCATTACGAAAGGGCTGTCTGTCGGGATGAAGATCGTAGGGGAAAAATTTGAAGCCGCTGAGATCTTTTTGCCTCAGATCATGATGTCGGCAAAGACAATGAACGCCGCTATGCAAATTCTCACCCCCGAACTCCAGAAAAGTCAGGCCGGGGAAAAGAAAGGACTTGCGATAACCTTTGTTGCCGAAGGTGACATCCACGACATAGGGCACCGACTTGTTACGACCATGCTTGGGGCAAACGGTTTTGAAATCCTTGACCTCGGAACCGATGTCCTTAACGAAAAAGTCATCGAGGAAACTGAAAAACATAAAGGAGAAAAGATCCTCCTTGTAGGCTCAGCCCTCATGACCACTTCAATGCTGGGCCAGAAAGACCTTATGGACAGGATCGAAGAAGAAGGCCTGAGGGATTCGGTAAAGGTTATGTTCGGAGGAGCCCCTGTCTCGAAAGACTGGATCGAGGAAATAGGAGCTGACGCAACGGCAGAAAACGCAGCAGAGGCTGCAAAAGTCGCCCTTGAAATTATGAAATAACAGGGTATTT
>JAQVBP010000040.1:15250-21622 GCA_028690255.1 Methanosarcinaceae archaeon | reverse complement strand
TTGGGTTTTAAGAGGGTTTTAGGATTATGTAAAATTAGTATACATAGTCACAACTACCCGATATAATTTGAAATATCAATATTCCGATTGAAAATCAGACATACATCAAATCACATTTTTAAAAATTAAAATGGTTAAAGACCAAACATGATTAAATTATCCCCGTTTTTAAGCCAGAACATTCTGATTACTTGAATTATCTGGCGTAGTTTATAGTGTAGTCAAACAAATTCAAAGAATATATCCATACTCTGTTTTTAATATTCTTCAATTTGACTTTGCATAGTTATCCCATACTATTATAAAATTGTTTTGGGCTATTTGAAAAAAATAAAAATAGTAGGACATCGAAAAACGCCATATATTTCCCACATGAATAATTTGAAATTATTTAGATAGTTATCAGTTAAGGATATTTATTGCTTAAAGCATATCGATTTTGGATTAGAAGTTTGCCTCAAATTTTCCCTTCGTTGTCTAAAATATAAATTTAATTCTTTGAATAACATACATAAAAAATGAAATGACTCCGCCTTTTCATACTAAATAGAAACCCTATTACAGTCGAATACATTTTTTAATTTATGAGAAATTGTGTTCGGAAAAAGAATGCCATTTATAATTAGGACTTACACAGTTGAAAGAATAAATAGTAAAATGGAACACGGGAAGTATTAAAATGAAAATATATTGATAAAGCTTCATGTGCCTGATTTTACATTTTAAGTGCGTAACCTCTATAATGATTCCCCACTTAGTCAAAGACGCATGGAATTGATTTAGAAAGTCAGGATAAGGAACATTCTTTAGAATTAGAGTAATAGATTATTATAAATGTCGTAAATCTCTTTTGTAATATTTTCCCATACAAATCTCTCACCATAAGTCCTTATATCTTTAGAACACCACTTTTTTTCAAGCGCCAGTTCGATTTTCTTAGCCAGATCTTTCGAATCTCCGGGTTCAGAAATCATACCGTAATCATCGGATACTATAATTTCCGGAATTCCTCCGACTTTTGTACCAACAAAAGGTATTCCACACCCCAAACATTCAAAAAGAACAGTAGGATTCCCTTCTTTTAAACTTGGTAGAACAAAAATATCGCATGAATTCATCCATATAGGAATTTCATTGTGATTTTTTGGACCAACCAGTTTAACGTGGTTTTGTATTCCTTCAGAATTAATTTGCTTTTGAAGCTTATTTTTTAAATTGCCCCCACCCACTATGATACAAAGTACATCCTTTCTGCCCTTTACAACCTCTCCAATTGCCTCAATCAAATACTTATGCCCTTTCACATCCATTAAAGCGCCGACAGTCAAAATAATCTTGACACCCGGAGGCAAACCAAGGGTTTTTCTGCATTCATCGGAATTTTGGGGATAAAAAACAGCACATCGAAAACCATTTGGAAGAATTTTTACAGGAGTCTTTACGTTTAACTTTTTAATACATTCGTAGTTACTATTGCTTACGGTAATAATGCAATCCGCTGAATTAAGTACATATTTAATATTTTCTATCCATTCTTTGTCCCTAAACGGTAATTCATAAATATCATATCCATGTACGGTAACTATAAAAGGAACCGAATATTTCTCTTTTAATTTTGCCCCCACATAACCGGCTGACCAGCTAAAATGTGAATGAATCAGGTCAAACTTAATGTTATTTTTTAGTATAACTTTTTCTGCAGCCTGGTGGTGGGATTTCCCAATTTTTTTATACTGTGAATCGAGCGGAGCATATAAAACAGGAGTTAAAAAGAGATCTAAATTAGGAGGTTTTTTTGTGAGATCCAATTTATGATGTAATTTAAAAGGCTCAAGATAAGGAATAGGAAAGTACTTTAACATTTCAACTAAAGGATTATATCTTACCAGGACGGATAAATTCTCAAAATATTTAGACATCGCTTCAATAGAATCTTTTTGAAAACTACTGTAAGAATGGCATATATATAATATATTATTATAATTATTATTAGTAGTATTATAATTATTATAATTATTATAATTATTATAATTATTATAATTATTACTATTATTATCACTACTATTGTTAGTATAATTATTCAATGTCAAGCCCCCCGTACATTGAGTAAAAATAATTTATTAATAATTTATTAATTCCAGTACTGCGAATCCAAACTACATTTAGAAATCCGGTTTGAGATCGCCACCCGGTCAAGTAATTTTCAGTAAAGAACCACAGAAACAATAGTAAACACGGATTCCAGCCGCTTTTATTTTTTATCTCCGGTTTATTTTAGAAAAAATATTTTTCAGTTAATTCCCTTAAATGGAAAAATATCACATCTTATCCACAGTATCTTCTATAAATTTCACCATAAAAGCGGTAACGTCTATTTTATCTTTGAGTAAGCATTCTCTTTTTTTCTTACCTTCTTGCCATAAATCAGGATTTTTTAACAATTCTCTGGCCTTATTAAATGCCTCATCTTCCATCGAATCCAGATTTGAAGTATTATACAGAAGACCGTAATTTTCCTGATCTTCAATACACCCCAGATTTAAAGTATTCACAAAAATTGCATGTGTACCCAGGACCGCACATTCGGATGCTGTTGTAGAACCTTCTCCAACATACAATGTAGCATAATATAGTAAATCATGTAATTTCTCTGGAGAAATTTTTATTTCATATTTAGAGAGGAACGGATCTAATTTATCTTCTGAAGTTATCAACACCCGCCCATATCCCTCAAGCCCCTTTACAAACTTTGCCTTATTTTTTAGCCCATGCTCCCCAATATCATGACTCGCATCCCAGGAAACAAACCTTAAAATAATGAATAAATCCCCCTCACTTAAACCAAGTTCATGCAGGACAGCAGGATTAGGGGTAAAATAGTTAGGGTGCAGATATGCCAGTTCATGATACCCATTATATTGAACCTGTTTTCTCCCCAGCCTCTTTTTGAAACATGAGGGGGTTAAAATCTTATTTGTAAAGGGAACATAAAGCAAATGTTGTTCTTTGCAGTGTTCCGTATCTTCAAATGCTATAGAAGTTTTTCTCATAATATATGCAACGTGGGCAGCACGGACCGACCCTACACTAACAAAAACATCCGGGTTAAATTTTGTTACAGACAAATACATCTTGAGATCTAATACAGGGATATTAATTAATTTTTTAAAGATGGATTTTCCGTAAGTACCCAGATTTATATAATTTAGATTTAAGACGTTCAATAATCTGAAAGTAATATCTTTTTCACTGGCAGTAATTAAGACCTCATGACCCTTTTTTTCCATAATTGATATGAAGTTTTTAAATAAATGAACGTGAGCAGGGTGATTAATATCGACTACTACTTTCATGTTACCTCTTAAAGTTTAAATTTGCAATCAATGTTTCACCGGAACATACGAGATCACCTTCTTCGATAAGAATATCAACACATTTTGTAGGAATTATAATGTCTACCTGAGAACCCCAGGTTATTTTTCCAATCCTTTGCCCTTTTTTAACAATGTCCCCCACCTTAAAAAATGACAAAATTTTTGAAACGTATGGCGTTCCAATTTCAACGATAATTAATTGAATTGTATCGTTATTTATGGCAAGTGTGGTTCTTGGATTGTAAACTTCTGATTTCCATGATTTCGGAGAGAATACATCCCCTACAAAACTCTTTAAAAAAACAATTGTACCTTCCAGCGGAGATCGAGTTACATGAACATCCAGTATACTCATACAAATCCCAATTATGTAACCATCCGTATCATCCGGGAGGTTTATTTTTGCAATTTCTTTTAATTCGATACATTTTTTCCCTTTAATTACAGAGGGAACAACCCCTTTTTCAATTTCACGAATATATACAATTTTTCCATCTGCTGGGGACACAATGACATCAGGCTCTTCCGGTGAAATTCTTTCAGGGTCTCGAAAAAATACCCACAATACTATAAAAAAACCCGCAAGGATTGTGCCTGAAATACTAAAACAGAGCAATAACAATGGATTAGATGTTAGGAATTGAAAAAACAAATAGAAAACAAATCCACAGACTCCACTGATAAAACCAATTTTTATTGATTTTATTAAATCCAAATTACAAAATTTAGGGTGGGCACCCACTGATGCCAAAATTATTCCCAATAAAATATTAACTAACAATAATTTGTAATACACCACTATTTCCCCACTATTTTATAAAAATAAAAGCCCTCATTTTGGAGGCATATTTACCTCACAGCAAATAGGTACGGCAGATAAAGTATTTCAAATAAAAACGGTTTCAAATCATCAGTATCAAAAACGGGATATTCGGTTTCTTGTTTAACCAATTTTACCATATGCCCATCAAAGAGTAATTTAAAAAGCACAAAAGAATCCGTTATCATATCTTTCCAGCAACACGTTTTCCAGTCATTTTTTACAATGGGTTCCTTAAGATATATTGAATTATATAAACTCAATAAAAAAGGGGAATCCGATTTATTGGCAATTGAATGCCACTTCCAGGTCCGAGGATTTATTTCCAAAAATTTGAACCCCCCATCTCTGCCATCTTTTTTGAATTCAACTTCACAGATACCCCAATAATTAATATTGTCCAGGATTTTTTTAGCATGATCAAAAAGCATTGGTTCTTTAATTGTTTCCGCAAAGGTTGTACAGTTGCCAAAATCCAGAGGATATTGTCTTTTTCTTCTTGCCACCAAACTTACAACTGGCTTTGTCCTATCATAAAAAAAACATGCCGAATACTGGTTATCACTATCCCCCGGAATTATTTGCTGGACGATAACTTCTTCGGGGGAAATATAGGACAATATCTTATTATAATTGGAAATAAGTTCTTTTTTATCCCTGCACAAAAAAACCTTTTTTTTAGTTTTGCTATAGAGCTTATGCATAATTGCAGGCTTTATTATACATGGATAATCGAGGTCCAGATTTTCCAATTCATTAATATTGTTTGGGAAATACGTTTTAGGCATATCGATTTTTAAATCCTGAGTGATTGAATAAGTTATCCTTTTATTGTAACACTTTTCGACAACTTCCCAATCATCAACACTTAATTTATAATGAAGGCCAAGCAATTTTTTATTTTTACTCAATATCTGAACATAATTATCATTTGTCGGGATCAATAACCAATCCTTTAATTTGTATTCATTATTTAATTTGATTAAAAATTGTATTAAACTCTGATCAGAATCAATTTTGATAAATTTAGTACAATACTTTGAATGTCTGGCAATGTTAACCTCCGTCGTATCCAGTAGGAAACATGGAATTCCATTTCGTCCTAATATTCTTATGATTCCGAGTCCCTGAACATGTCCCCCAATGACAACGCTACCTTTTTTCATTGGCGTGCCTTCATCAAACATGCTTTCACCAGATTTACCACAAAATCCATACTATAATACAAACCCCATTCAAAAAACGTTGAAGCCCATCTCTCAGGATGAATTAGAATATAAAAATTCGGAAGTGTTTTATTCTGAACTAATTCAATAAGTTCATCTG
The DNA here is from genome assembly GCA_028690255.1 of Methanosarcinaceae archaeon. GTDB lineage: Archaea > Halobacteriota > Methanosarcinia > Methanosarcinales > Methanosarcinaceae > JAQVBP01. The sequence goes on along the minus strand of JAQVBP010000040.1, from coordinate 16,102 downwards.
TTTTTTTGGCAGAAAATGACTCGGAATTTCCAGGGATGAAATCTCTGATTCTGTTCCTGGAATTCCAGCACCTTCCGGTATCTGAAAAATAATTCAAATTCGGGTCCACTGACAGGTAAGCTTCCCCAAGAATTCCAAACCCTCCAAAGGACTGAGTTTTCCAGAGGTCCCGGTTGTCATATTTTGAAAGAGGGCACCCATGCATACAGATAGTTTTAACATCACACACACATCGAAATTCATTCAAGTGTTTTTCAAATAAAGCTATGGCTTTTTTGTAATTCCCCCCGGCTTCACTCAAAACCTCGTAATGGTACCCGACCTCATGGCCAAGCTCGGAAATTTCCTTTATTACCTCACAATTGAAAACGTTCTTAGAGGCCCTGAAATAATAAGTAGCCTTTATTCCAAGTTCACTTTCGACATGCGCTGTTTTCAGGGAATTTTCGGGCATTCTGTCCACGTCATGCCTGATCAATGCAAACTTTTCAGGTAATTTTTCCGAACGCAGATACTCGGCCATAGTAATTGTACTGTAGTTTTTTGCCACGGCGTTTGAAAGTTGCCGGAACTTATTAAGTGTAAAATCAAAATCAGTAAAATTAAACACCTGACCCCCCCAAATCAAAGCCATAAAACAAATAGTGTCATCTCATGCGTATAATGTCGTATAGAATCAATTACAATAATTCGTAATTATTCAATACCGCTTATTAACGTGACAATAGGATGTTCTGTGAATAGCAGACACAAAAAATGAAAGCAAACTTGACTTTCATTTCAAATAAAAGACCCCAAACCCCTTCAGGAAATATTTACAAAGTAGAATTAAATTATTATTATTATTATTAT
>JAQVBP010000040.1:2664-15150 GCA_028690255.1 Methanosarcinaceae archaeon | reverse complement strand
ATTATTATTATTATTATTATCAGTATTTATAGATTGGATTAGTATGAATTGAATATAAGCATTTTGAGAATAAAAAATAGAATAAAGACAAACATTAGAAGTCATTACCCAGGACCAGACACCTAATCAATGATTTTTTCACGTTTTTCCAAAACACGCGTATAGACCAGAAAAGTCTTTTCCGCAATCGAATCCCAGGAAAGTTCTTTTTTCATTTTAATATATGCATTTTTCCCCATTTCTTTTCTTAATGATTCATCCTTCAAAATATCGATCAAAGCATCTGCAAGGGAATCCGGATCCTTTGGGGGAATTATGAATCCGGTTCTCCCATTTTCCACGACATCGGGAATGCACCCGACATTTGTAACCACTACGGGCTTTTTAAAAGCATAAGCAATAGGAATAATCCCGGTTTGGGTACATTCAATATAAGGTAAAACTACAACAGATGCTTTCTGGAAAAATGTAGCAACTTCAGCATCTTCAATAAAACGGTTGTTTAATTCGAAATAAGGATTATTTTCAACATATTCTTTTTCTTCAAAATCCCCGGACCCTGCTATCACTACTTTTAAATTAGGTATAAATCGGGCAATTTTGGGCACGGCCTGAATTAAATAATGTAACCCCTTATAATCGGCGATTCTTCCAAAAAATAAAACGTTTCCGGCTTCTTCTTCTATATCGGAGATTCCTAATTTTGTAAAAAAGGAATAATCTCCATGTGGAATAACAAATATTTCTTTTTGAGAAACATTTTCTTCTAGTTTAGTCTTAGCATAACTCCCATGAACTATCAAGGCATCTGAATATTTAATATGAAAAGGTTGAACCACCTTTTGAATGAATTTCCTGGACCCCGGATGTGGAGTTACATCATGAATAGTTGTAATTATCCTGAATTTTTTAAGAAATGGTAAAAAAAGACACATCCATGGATGAAACGATTGTAAATGAATTACGTCAGGATTGATGGAATAGATTTTTCTCAAAAACGAAAGGGCTCTATGAATTAATATGGTATTAAGAAGAACACTTTTTTTAGAATTATAGAAATCTATTTGGACTAAATTTATGGATTTGTCAAATAAATAAAAATCGGAATCTGATGACGCCACCAGGTAAACTTCCGCCTTTTTTGAAATGGCATTCGAAAGTTGTGATGTGTAATGTACCATGCCTCCTTTTCCACTGAGTGTAATTTGCAATATTTTAATAACATTATCAGTGCCCAAAGAAACCCCCCGATACAGAAAATAAATACCATCAACAAATTAAATTCGCGAGCCTTCAGGCAGGATACCTGCAACTTTAGTCGTGGGAGGAATGCCGTCAACTTTCAGGCACCCCGTTCCAAGTTTGAGTTTCTCCGCTCGGTTTTTGAAACTATCTCCCCTCGCCAATGAACAGAGGACAAATATAAATTGGACGAAGCATCCAAATGTATCTTTACATGCTCAACGTAGTCAATTGGGCGAAAAATAAGAAAAAAAGGGATTAAAGATTGCAGAAAACCACATTAATTTTAAAATAGGCCTGCAACTCTGAACGCAAGTGCTGCACAGAAGCATACTACCAGCGGAATAATCCCCATATTTAAAGAACTGTTCAGAGCTTTCCCCCAGAACTTCGATCCCGAAAAAATCTCCTTGAAGGAGTACAGGGAAACCAATGCGAGCATAATTATTGCCCCGTATTCAGGAAGACCGGGCGCAGCCATCATTGAAAGCGCACTCGAAGAGATAGCACTGGACGAAACGATACTAGTTAGCCTGCTAACGCACCCCCCTAGCAAGTATATTTCCGTTTTTATGTAAAAATATACATAATATTATAAATAGATACCCCAAAGGCATTTAATGGAAAAAAAGTGCTACTGATATCAAAAAGAAAGTAACCCTGAAAAAAACCCTTATTCAAAAAGGACAACGATAATCCAGGAAGAGAAAATCCTTAAAAAAATACCCTTTGAGAATATTGATTGAGCAAAACCACATAAAAGATGAGAAACATAAAATCCTCCTAATTTTAATAAATATTGAATTTTTCAATCATCACATAATTGGTATAAAGCCGGAAAACGGGGAGAAAAAGAATAAGGCTCTGAAAGAAAGCACTGGGCCTTGGGGGAATTCTTTTGAGATGCATAATCTTCACAGCCGGTAGGCAGGAGCCTGTAAAAACGCTGATATTCCTGCTCTTCATGTTCGTGCTGATAGCCCAGACAGCTGCCCCTGCAGCCGCTGAAGTAAACGAATGGAAAATATCACCTGAAAACCCGACCATCGGGGATTCGATAAAAATAACCGGAAACGCGGACCCTAATGAAAAAACAGACCTCCTGGTTACTTTTGAAAAAGAAGTTGCGGTTTCGGGAGGTAGCTACGAGTATCCTTTAAATGACATAATAATCCCGGGGGGATTTGATAACCGCTTTACGGTAGAGGCCAGGGGAGCGGAAGACCTGAACGTAAGGATAAAGATAGTCCTCTGGACGGCAATGAGTTCGGAAGCAACGGAAGGAACTGCAACCGTGTCTAAGTCAAGAGTACCCCCCGGCACCTACCCGGCCAAGATAGACGGGAAGGCAAAAGGATCAAGTGTGAACCTGAAAATTACAGCCCTCCAGAGGATAGAAGCCGATTCGGAAGGAAAATTAAGCTATAGATATAACACGAAGTCCATCCCCCCCGGCAAGTTCGATATAACACTGGGAGGAATCACAAAGGAAATCACCTTAAGCGCCAAAGATGCCTCTCCTGAAGAGGAAGAAGAGAAACCAACCCTTCCACCGGTAGTTCCGGTTCCGGATACTTTCGAAGCAACCCCTCCTGTAGAAAATGAATCAAAACCAGAGGAGGAGGCCACCCCTTCAAAAGAGGAAACAATCAGAAAAGAAAACACCTTCAAAGATAAAATGAATCAGAAAAACCTAACGGAGGCTGAGGACACAGGCACCGTGAAAGCAGAAGAAACAGAAGACAAAAAAGAAAACATATACTATGCGATGGGGGGAATTGCCGCAGGTTTGATTGTCCTCTTCTCATATTCAAGGATCAAAAAAACCGGAAAAATATGAAGTAAATTATAAAAAGTACAAATGGTTTTCTTTTTTTAAGACAGTTTATCCATGAGCATCCCGATCAGAAACTAATCCATATAACTAACCCATTAATCCGGACATCCAACCCATAAAACAAATTTTAATTAAACAAATATATATTGTAAAAGATTATATACCGCAAAAACCGACTACTAGATATATAAAAAGGAAGAGGTAGTTAAAATTCCATAGGGGGTATGGAAGGAAATAATCATGGATACCTGGGAAATTCACATTCATGGGGGGTATTAATTGAAGAAGAGATCAGGAATATTGTTAATAATGCTCTTGTTCCTGTTGTCCGCAATCTCCTTACAATCAACAGCTTGCCCGAATGAAGAGGATTACATAGCAACTATTGAGAAAAATGGAGATATACTTTATTTTGCAGACCACGACAAGAGTGCAGAAGATGGAAACTGGATATTCCTTGAAGGAGGTAAGGCGATCATGCTCCCGGAGCCTTTCAGCTTTACCTACAATGGAATAAACGAAGTGAAATCCGCGGAAGCAAGCCTTGAATTGAACGTTGAAAACTACACGGACTACACACTGACGTATCCATACACCACCCACCAGTTCTATACAACAGATGAGAATGTGGTAATGGACTTTAAGGGCTCAAGTGCCTTCAAGAATCAGGAAGTCAAGATTTACCTTGTTGATATGAAAAGTGTGGGTCTGAGTTCAATCTACGACGTTTTCAAGCTCATCAAGGGAGATAATCAGGAAAGCTTTAAGGACATTTTTAATGACACTGTCGATTCATACGCACATGTGGGAACTCTGGCTCTGGACGAAAACGGGGACTTCCCCTTGCCATTGGACCTTTGCACCCAGCCTGCAGGCCTCCATGGGCTCTTCATCCTGATAGACGACGCCTGTGAGGAAAAGAGAATAATTTCCATGACCTGCTTTGAGGTTCTGGAACATGACCTGGGAATCAAAACCAATGAGCCCCTTGAGGAAGGCAGTAACCTGGATATAAGCCTGGACCTTGAGGGTGCAGAGGAAAGCGGGACTTTCACCTACGGAGCCGTCCTTATAAGGAAAAGCGCCTACTATGCAGAAATGGAGCTTAACTCTGATGGGACCCGGGCCGGAACGTCCGTGATGATAAACGGAATCGATATAATTGAAGAATTCGGCATAAACTCATCTAATTACAAATCCAAACTTGGAAAAGACGAAATCCAGACCGAGATTCAGACCCTGATAGGAGAAGGCAACGGTACAATAACCGTGGGAGAAGAAAATCAATATAACCTCTCTCTGACCGCCTTTGATCTGCCGGCAGATGATTACCTGCTCTTTGCAGGCGCCTACGAAAAAGGAAAAGGGCTTGTGGGTATAGCCCAGAAAGAGCTGACAATAGTCCTTGAAGGGGATTCGAACTCAAGTTCAACTTCGAGTTCGAGCAGTAAGTCCGGCTCTTCGAGTCCCGAGAGATTAAAAACAATATCGAAGAGCGTTGAGGATACAGTCGAAGGAGAAGTCACCCTGAAAGAAGCCCCGACTTCCAGGGAAAAATATGAAGTGCCCAATTCAGAAGGAAAAGGAGTAGCCTCCGAGATCCCTAAAAAAGGAATGACTAAAGAAATCGGGTTCCTTATAGGCTTTGCAGCAATCCTTCTTGTTGGAATAGCCACAATTAAGAAACTAAAGTGAAGAAAAGGAAAAGCGGAAATACTTTTGAAAACTCCGCTTTTCCGGTTTAAATATTTATGTATAGGGACGAGGGCTATGAGGACAAGGAGCTATGCACGATTGATTTCAAAGTCAAATATTTTACTTATACCTAATCAAAACAACAAATTTAATTTGTGGTTTTCCACCAAATTCATTATCCTTTTTATCACTTAGTACTGAGATTCCGAAATAAGTTCATAAATCCGAACTTTTGAAATCGTTCCATAGATCAACGAACTTCCAGTAAAGAACCACGGATGACCACGTATTAACAAGGATTGAAGCCATCCGTATTCATCTGTTTATATGTGGTTTTATTCTCTTATTTTGAAATCTATACGGTTAGCCACAGGTCAATAAATCGAGTGGGGCAACAAGCAGATGAGATTAATTAAGACAAAAATAAAGGATCTCTGTATACTTGAGCCGAAAATATTCAATGATGGACGCGGATATTTCCTTGAAACTTATAATGAAAAAAGATTGAAAATTTTGATCGGCAAAAAATATGATTTCGTTCAGGAAAACGAATCAGAATCCTCTTATGGAGTGATTAGAGGCCTCCATTACCAGCTTGAACCTTACAGCCAGGCAAAAATGGTGAGAGTTATCTCAGGTAAAGTATACGATGTTGCCCTGGACCTAAGAGCAAAATCCCCTACTTTTGGGGAATGGCTTGGTGTTGAACTGTCCTCCGAAAATAAAAAACAGGTCCTAATCCCAAAGGGTTTTGCCCATGGTTTTTCCGTCCTTAGTGAAACTGCTATCTTTGCTTACAAATGCGACGAATACTATCATCCTGAAGCTGAAAGGGGAATTATCTACAACGATCCGGCACTGGCAGTTGACTGGAAAATAAAAGAAGAGGACATGGCCCTATCAAAAAAGGACAAACTCCTTCCGGAAATGAAAAAAGCTGAAATGAATTTTGAGTTAAGAAAACCTGCCCTAAAAGCAATATAAGTTCATTCCATGTGTCTTCGGTTTAGGAGGAATCAATTCCAAAATCGATACCATACGGGCAAGAAAATTCCGGAACCGAGGACAAATAAACTTTATTTAAACCAGAGATAGCTTAGAGTGGGGATAAAATTTGAGACTACTGGTAACCGGAGGTTGTGGATTCATAGGGAGTAATTTCATTATTTATATGCTGGAAAAATATCCTGACTGCCGGGTAATTAACCTTGATAAACTTACCTATGCCGGAAATCCGGAAAACCTCAAAAGTATCAGGGATAATCCGAATTACACTTTCATAAGAGGGGATATCTGCGACCGGGAAGTTGTCGGAAAGGCCATGAGAAAAGCGGATTGTGTTGTCCACTTCGCGGCCGAAAGCCATGTAGACCGTTCAATTGAGGACGACTCGGTTTTTGTCAGGACGAACGTGCTCGGCACAAATGTACTTCTCCGGGCGGCGCTTGAAAACAAAATTAAGAAGTTTGTACATATTTCCACGGACGAAGTCTACGGGAGCAGAAAGGAAGGTTCGTTTGCAGAAACGGATATTCTTGAACCTTCAAGCCCCTATTCTTCAAGCAAGGCAGGTTCGGACCTCCTGGCTCTTTCCTTCCACAGCACATACGGCCTGCCGGTGATAATTACCCGGTGCACGAATAACTTCGGGCTATATCAGTACCCTGAAAAACTGATTCCTTTCTTCATAAGCCTGCTCCTTAATGGGGAAAAAGTCCCTGTCTACGGGAAAGGCCAAAACATCAGAGACTGGATTTATGTAAGAGACCACTGCTCGGCAGTGGACTGCTTGCTCCATAAAGGAGAAGAGGGAGAGATCTACAACATCGGAGGCGGAAACGAGCTTACAAATATAGAAATAACTCATCGCCTCCTGAAATTACTTGGAAAAGACGAGTCCTTAATAAAATTTGTAGAGGACAGAAAAGGCCATGATTTCAGATACTCTCTTGACTGCAGTAAGCTGAGAAAAATGGGATGGAAACCGGAATTCAGTTTCGATGAAGCTCTTGAAAAAACGGTCAAATGGTATGTTGAAAATAGGTGGTGGTGGGAACCGTTAAGACTTTGATCCTCGGAAGCTGCGGGATGCTGGGTCAGGCCCTGTGCAAAGTCTTTCCTGAGGCTGTCAGGCTGACCCACAGGGATCTGGAGCTCACGGACCGGCAAAAGGTAATTGCGTCTGTCAAAAAAATAAAGCCGGATGTTGTAATCAACGCAGCCGCCTATACTGATGTGGAAGCCTGTGAGGAGAAAAGGGGGCTGGCCTTTCGGGTAAACGGCCACGGCCCGGGGTACATAGCGGAAGCCTGTGCCGGCACAGGGGCCATACTTGTGCATTTCAGCACGGACTATGTATTCGACGGTTCTAAAAAAGAGTATGTTGAATCCGACCCCCCGAATCCCATCAATGTATACGGGCAGTCAAAATTGCTTGGCGAATCAAAAATTGCCGGGAACATGAAAAATTACAGGATAATAAGGACCTCCTGGCTTTTCGGGCCCGGAGGAAAGAATTTTGTTGAAACCATGCTGCAACTCTCCGAAAAAATGGATGTGGTAAAGGTGGTAAACGACCAGTTCGGAAAACCCACCTTCACTTCGGATCTGGCCCGCAAAACAGGGGAAATCATAGGACTGAAACCCGGAATTTACCATATCACAAACGAAGGGGTGTGTTCCTGGTATGAGTTTGCCTCATCCATTATAGGGAATGCATTTCCCTGTACCAGTGAGGAATTCCCTAAAAATGCAAAACGTCCGGAATATTCCGCCCTCCTGAACACAAAAACAGGCCCTATGAATCATTGGAAAGAAGCGCTTAAAGAGTACCTCAGGGAAAGACAAAACGTGGATAAGGCCCCTGGAAGCCCTGAAAATGGGGGAACATGAATACCGCTCAAAAAGTAGCTAAAAACACGGGTGTCCTTTTTTTTGCACAGCTGGTGAGTTATCCCCTGGGCTTCCTGTACGTCATGTATACTGCCCGGTATCTGGGTACTGAACAGTTTGGAGTACTCTCATTTGCCCTGGCTTTTACCGGAATATTCATGGTTCTTGCAAATATGGGTTTTGGCGTACTGGCTGTCAGAGAGATTGCAAGGGATAAGTCCCTGGCTAAAAAATACCTTGGAAATGTTATACCGATAAAAATAATTCTTAGCATAATTTGTTTCGGGTTAATCGTACTTTCTATGAAATATCTTGAATATCCGGAGCAGACAGTCAGAGTTGTGTATTTTATTACCGCAGGAATGCTTTTTAATTCATTTACCGAACTTTTCAATTCCCTGTTTAAGGCCTTTGAAAAAATGGAATATATTTCTATTGGAACGATTGGGAATAAAATAATAGTACTCTCTCTTACATTGTTTGCAATATTTCGGGGACACGGGCTTGTAACAATCTCGGCGATTTACTCCTTTTCAAGTTTAATCGTTTTTATATATACTTTATTCATTTGCCTCTGGAAATACGTGGTGCCTGTGATTGAAATTGATCGGGACTTCTGGAAGGATTCCGTAAAAAAGGCATTGCCATTTTTTTTATCTGCGGTTGTAAATATTATTGCGTTTAAAATAGATATAATAATGCTTTCAACAATTAAAGGAGATGAAGCAGTAGGATATTATTCCGCAGCATATCGCCTGCTTGAAACTTTGATTTTTATTCCCGCAGCTCTATCAACTTCTTTATATCCGGTATTTTCCAACTTTCATATTTCAGCAAAAAACGCTTTGAATTCTGCATATGAAAAGTCCTTTAAATTTCTGTTAATTACAGGCCTTCCTATTGCAGTAGGCACAACATTGCTTGCTGACAGGATAATCTTACTTATTTACGGAAAGGAGTTTTACCCGGCAATTCCGGCACTTCAAATTCTTATATGGACAATCCCTGTGATATTTTTATCTTATATGCTCGGAACCCTCTTTGCATCCATAAACAGGCAGGTATTGTCCCTGAAAATAGGCATTTTTATAACGGCTTTGAATATTATAATAAACCTGCTGCTTATTCCTAAATATAGTTTTATGGGAGCGGCCCTGGCAACCGTAATAACCTATACCGCTTCTTTTATTCTGAGTTTTTATTTTATTTCCAGACTGACATGTAAAATCCCTATTCTCAATTTTACTCTGGGCCCCCTGGCCGCAAATGCGATAATGGGAATTTTCATTCTTACCTTCATAGAAGGAAATATCTTTTTGTTAGTCGCAAGTTCTGCAGCAATATATCTGATTATATTGAGTCTTTTTGGGGTAGTTTCAAAGCGAGACTATAATACATTATTTAAGAAGGGGGAATTTTTATGAGTAGATTGAGAAGAATTTTTACTAAAGATGGGTTGGCTTCAGCTTTAAATTATGCTTCCTTCAGAGGGGAAAAAATGTACTATGGCTATTACTACAAAACCCCCCTGGAACGCAGAAAAAACCAAAAAATTCTGGAAAAAAAGAGGAGCGAAAACCCGGAGGAGCCCAAAAAAACAGGCGATTTACCTCTTGTTTCTATCATAACCCCTACCTATAACAGGGTAGACCTGCTTTCGGAAAGAGCGATCCCTTCGGCTTTAAGACAAACATACAAAAACATCGAAATAATAGTTGTAGGGGATCACTGCACGGATGAGACGGAAACCCGGGTAAAGAGCTTCAATGATCCCAGAATAAAATTTTACAACCTGCCCGAAAGAAGCAGGTATCCCAAAGACCCTAATAAAAAATGGTATGTCCACGGAGCAGTTCCCCGAAACGTAGCCATTGAGTTAGCGTCCGGAGAATGGATCGCACCCCTTGACGACGACGATGAATTTTCCGAAACCCACATAGAAAACCTGCTAAATTACGCCCTGAAAAATAACTATGAAATGGTTTACGGGAAAGTGAAAAGGGAGATTACTCCCGGAGAATGGAATGAAGTAGGTTCATATCCCCTGCAAAACGGATGCATATCCCTTATGTCAGTACTATACCATTCAAGGCTAACCTTCATAGAGTGGAGCCCTGAATGCTGGAAATACAGAGAACCTACGGACTGGAACCTGTGGAGAAGAATAGAAGAAGCTGAGGCAAGAATAGGTTTTCTGGATGAAATAGTGGGCACGCATTATATAGAGAAAGTACAAATGCACAAGTAAGTCAACTACCCCCGAGCTAAAGACTCAGGGCCCCCGCCTGCTGCGTTCTTATGAACAAGTAAGGACCCGCAAAGAAAATACCAAAGAATATGTAGTATCCCGGGGAAATAGTTCCTGCTAAGTTTTAGGCCAATGTTTGAAAAAGATATCATTAAAATGCCAGGCCCATCGAAACCGGGGGAAGCTGAGCCAGGTCATAAGAGGGTATCTCCAGAGCCACCCACATATAGAAATAGAAATTTCAGGATAAAAAGGGAAAAGCTTTCTGAAATGTCTTAACTGAGGTTTTTTTCGTTGAAGCGAAAGAAGGAAGAGGTTCCGAATTATGGGATATACACTTTCACTTCTGAATAATCGGCAGGTTAGAGGCTTAAAAAGTCCTGAACATAAAAAAGAGGCACATAAGGCTCTTTTCAAATGGGCAAGCTAAAGCTTCAGGGGATAAGGTAAAAAATACGATATCGGGGTGTATGTATTTCCATTAATATTCGGGAGGGGGGACGTATGGAAAATCCGGAACTAAAGAATCATAAGCTTCAAACGGGAGAAAGGCCGGAAAAGGAAGGTTTGGAGGGCAGGAAACATACTCAGAAAAAAAAGGACTTAATAAGCATAAATAGATTGAAAAATTATTTTACCGGCATATTTACCGGCATAAGGGGACTGATTGGGGTACCTATCACAGGCATTGCTTTTGCCGAATTGCTGATCTATTCCGGAAAAATAAAAGAAGCGATTTTCCTGCATGCAATAATTCTTATTGCCCTTTCTCTTTCCGCCACGGTCATGAAAGACGAGCAGGTACAAAAAAGTTATCAGGCCCTGCTTTTGCTCCCCATCCTCCGCCTGGTTAACCTCTCGATGCCGACTTTTTTTGACATGGCCCTTTACTCCTTCGTATTTATCTACGCCCCCCTGGCAATCCCGGTAGCAATTGCTGCTATGAATCAGAAAATGAACAGGAAAGAGTTAGGCCTGACCTTTGACAAAAAACTGTGGCTCTATATATCTCTTGCAATTCCACTGAGTTTCCTGCTTGGATACGGGGAATACTCAACCATCCGGACCGGCTACCTCATCCCGGACCTCTCTCTCCTGAACCTTTTAAAACTCACAGTCGTGATGGTCTTCTTTGTGGGCTTTATTGAAGAAATATTATTCAGAGCAATGCTGCAAACAAGGCTTTCAGAAGCCTTTGGTACATTGAAAGGAATACTCCTTGCAAGTTTTCTTTTCGGGATCATGCACTCCGGGTACGGCACTCCATATGAAATATTGTACACTTCTTTTGTGGGGTTTATCATAGGCATTATCTTCTATAAAACACAAAGTTTGCCTTTTGTTACGATATTACACGGATTAGTAAACGTCTTTCTTTTTGGAGTCATACCGCATATGGGCCTTTCCTGAAGTTACCTGATTTAAGATTAATCCGGACCCAGCAAGTCCGTAAGCCCTTCCTTTAATTCGATTTCCCCGCTCCACCATCCGGAGATTTTCGAGACATCTGCCCTTGAATCCCGGACGTCCCCTGCCCTGGGTTCTTCATAGACAATTTCGGAAGAAGAGCCTGTGGCCTCAAGGACCGTCTCCGCAAGTTCCCGGACGGTTACGCTCTTGCCCATTGCAACATTAAAAAAGTCCCCGTCCCCGTGCTCAAGGGCCGCAACATTTGCCCGGACCACATCCCGGACGTGCACGAAGTCCCGGGTCTGCCCTCCGTCCCCGTAGATCACAAGGTCCTTTCCTGCCTTCGCCCGCTCGCAAAAGATGGGGATTACGGCGGCATAGGGAGATTTTGGGTCCTGCCTTTTTCCATAGACGTTGAAGTAACGCAAACAGGTGGTCCGGAGCCCATGATCCTCGTAAAACATGCGGGCCAGGTACTCGGTGTCCAGTTTGGAGATAGCATAGGGAGAGGCAGGTTCGGGGTACATGCTCTCGCGCTTTGGAAGATCGGGGTTGTTTCCGTAAATTGCCGCTGAAGAGGCGGTAACGAACTTTTCAACCCCTGCCGCGACACAGGCCTGGAGCACGTTCAGAGTCCCGAGGGTATTTATCCGGAACGCTTCGGCAGGTTTCTCGCAGCTTAAGGGAACGGAAACAAGGGCAGCCTCATGAAAAACATAGTCAATGTCCAGAACTGCTTTTGAAACAGTTTTTTCATCGCATATATCTCCATTCAGAAACTCAACGTTTTTGTGGGAGGATACATTTTTCAGGTAACCTGTTTCAAGGTTGTCCAGAACCCGGACCCTGTGCCCTTCGTTTGCAAAATATTCTGTTATATGGGAACCAATGAACCCGGCTCCTCCGGTAACCAGCACATTCATGTTCTGAGAAAAGAGCAGAAAGAGACATAAAATTATCTATTGTATGCCAGGAAGGTTTCGGGAAAAGGATGAAAACATACCCTGTTTTGAAAGTTACACATTTCAAAAGAATGGATGGGATTTCACACCTAAAAATAATGTCATAGAATTTCTGCAATCTTGAATACAACAATTGCAGAAAACGAGAACAAAAGAGGGATGATACTCATGTTTAAAGAATTATTGAGAATATTTCCCCA
>JAQVBP010000040.1:0-2564 GCA_028690255.1 Methanosarcinaceae archaeon | reverse complement strand
GGATGGGATTTCACACCTAAAAATAATGTCATAGAATTTCTGCAATCTTGAATACAACAATTGCAGAAAACGAGAACAAAAGAGGGATGATACTCATGTTTAAAGAATTATTGAGAATATTTCCCCACAGAGTTGACACTGAAAGAACTTCTTTGAAGGAAAGGAGCAAGATCAACGTTATTGTAGCAATTACCCCAAATTCAGGAATACCTGGTGTCATCATAATAGTGATAGTTCCAGAAGAAGCTATACCTGAAGCTACACCTGAAGCTACACCTGAAGCTACACCTGAAGCTACACCTGAAAAAACTACACCAACTAGCCTGATACTCCCCCCAAGAAGTTTAATGCCTCTAAAAATTATCAATTCTTAAGATTCCATAAAGGATTGGCATTGAAATCTAATTAATTACAACGAATCACAGTTTCTTATTTAAGATCCTGATATGTATTCAACCCCCGGTCAACTGCCATGACAGAGAGCACAGGATGCTTTTGCCCTGAAAACTAAAGGTAATCCCAAAATGAAGGACCCATTCGTTAATAATTTCTTAAAGCTTTTTTTGGAATTGGAATAATTGATGAGGGGGAAACATGTAAATACTATTTAGCATGAAAAAGCAATGTATATTTTCATATTTTATGCATGTTATTCAAAGAATAAGATACTCGTTTTTTTAAAGTAGAGTGTAGGGCACCATTCCAAAAAATGGCAATGAGCCCCGAATAAAAATTAATTGCTTGCAGAGGCTCAAGAGAAGCAAGCCTCAAAAACAAAGAACCTTTACTTTCTTAGAGAGGGATAAAAATGAAGGTTTCAGTCATCGGTTCAGGTTATGTGGGTCTGGTTACGGCAACTTGCTTTGCTGACATAGGGCATGAAGTTGCCTGTGTGGACATAGACGAAAAAAAAGTAGAACTTATCAATGCGGGCGTCCCCCCGATCTACGAAGAGGGGCTTGGAGAACTGTTGCAAAAATATGCCGGAAAGAAAATCCTTGCGACAACAGACTACGATTACGCGGTAAGGAATTCGGAAATTTCCTTTATCTGTGTGGGGACCCCGTCCGATGATGCAGGAAACATCAACCTTGAAATCGTAAAGGCTGCAGCCCGAAGCATAGGCCAGGCCCTGGCAAAAAAAGCTGGCTACCATGTGGTGGTCGTAAAGAGCACGGTCGTCCCCGAGACCACGGAAAAACTCGTCCTCCCCATTCTTGAAGAAGCCTCGGGGAAAAAAGCGGGCCCGGACTTCGGGGTTGCCATGAACCCGGAATTCCTTCGGGAAGGAAAAGCCATCGAAGATTTCATGAACCCGGACAAGATCGTTGTTGGAGCCATTGACGAAAAAGCAGGGAAAATCGTATCCGAACTCTACAGGCCCCTGGACTGCGAAATCACCCTCACGAACCCGCGGACCGCCGAGATGATAAAATACGCAAACAACTCCTTCCTGGCAACCAAGATCTCCTTTGCAAACGAAATCGGAAACATCTGCAAGCAACTGGACATTGACACCTACGAGGTCATGCAGGCTATAGGAAAAGATTTCAGGATCTCTCCGGCCTTCCTTAACTCAGGAGCCGGCTTCGGAGGTTCATGTTTTCCCAAGGACGTAAAAGCTCTCATCGGCAAGGCAAAAGAAATAGGATACGGGCCAACCCTCCTGGAAGCCGTAATTTCCGTAAACGAGACCCAGCCCCTCATGATGACCGACCTCCTCCGAAAAAAAATAGGAGACCTCAAGGATAAGAAAATCACCGTCCTCGGCCTGGCCTTCAAAAACGACACCGACGATATCCGGGAGTCCCGGGCAATCCCGGTAATTGCCGAACTTCTCCGCCTCGGGGCAGAAGTTTCCGCCTACGACCCCCTGGCAGCCGAAAATATGAAAAAGGTATTTCCAGCAATCGGTTACCGGAAAAGCGCAAAAGCCGCCCTTGAAGGAGCCGAGGCCTGCCTGGTGATGACCGAGTGGGACGAGTTTAAAGAGCTGGACTCCGAGTTTGAAGGAATGAAAGAAAAGCTCGTAATTGACGGCCGGCGGATTATCAAAGCCAGAAATATCGATTACGAAGGCCTGTGCTGGTAAAGGTACCGGCAAATTTCCTTTTTTTGGCTGGTGCGACCTTTTCGTGCCGGCCAAATGAATAAAAGAGATTTATACCATCAGCAGGGCCCAAAAATATTACTCGGTAGTTTTACCCAAAGCTGTTTTTTTGCATATCAACAAAATCATACCTGGTTTTGAACTTTCTATTTTTCTAAATTCAGTCTTCTTACGAACAGGCCGGTCTCCTTCGTCGACCGGTGAGAGCCCGGGTTTCTGAGAAGCTACACACCAGAAAGGCCCCTTTTCCCATGAAAATATATAATTTCTCAAATTTCCAAAAAATTTCCAAAAAATTTCAATGCAACAATGTCCTTAAATATATGCACATGCATAAATGTATGTAAAGGTGTGTGATTATGAAAAGATATACAATTTCAGTTCCGGACGATTTAAAAGAAAAACTTGATGCTATTCCTGATATTAACTGGGCTTTCGTAGCAAAAGAAGGCAT
>JAQVBP010000039.1:19064-21799 GCA_028690255.1 Methanosarcinaceae archaeon | reverse complement strand
CATTAAAACATAATTTAGAAGTAGATGGCATTAAAACATAATTTAGAAGTAGAAGGATAGGAACCTTTGTTTCGCGCCATCAGTTCCTATCGATGATTCAACCCCGAGATTGGGAGAAAACCCATTAACTCTCAATCTGCACCCTTTTTTACGACTTCTCGATACTTAACATAAACGCTGTGAATTATTCATTAGTATAATAAAATTCGTTTGCATTAAAATATATACATATATTAAAATACGGCGTAGCATTCAATATTTTTAGTCGATTGAAATATTTGATCGCTCAAAAATCAAATTTGCGTTTGTTCGGTTTTGAGCAGTGTCCCGAGAATTTTCCGGCTTCTTTTTTCTCAAAAGTAAAGCTTATAACCCGGCCCCTGCATATTCCGGGGAAAGCTTTCTAATGCAGGAACCGAAGCTAAGGACACACTTTTAAGGAGACCAAGTATTGAAAAAAACCACCATCCTTGGAATCGAGGGCACTGCCTGGAACCTGAGTGCCGCAATCGTGACCGAGACTGACATAATTGCCGAGGTTACGGAGACCTACAGGCCTGAGACCGGCGGAATTCATCCCAGGGAAGCTGCCCAGCACCACGCAAAGTACGCAGCAAGCGTGATCAGCCGCCTCCTCGATGAAGCCCGGAAAGAAGGTGTGGAACCTTCAAAAATCGATGCCATCGCTTTCTCCCGGGGCCCGGGCCTCGGGCCCTGCCTCAGAACCGTTGCAACCGCGGCCCGGATGCTTTCACTCTCCCTTGGGGTCCCGCTTGTCGGAGTGAACCACTGCATCGCCCATATCGAAATAGGGATCTGGAAGACTCCTGCAAAGGACCCGGTCGTCCTTTACGTAAGCGGAGCCAATTCCCAGGTCCTGGCCCACAGGACCGGAAAGTACAGGGTCTTCGGAGAAACTCTGGATATAGGACTTGGAAACGCCCTGGACAAATTCGCACGCAACGCCGGGCTTGCCCATCCCGGAGGCCCTAAAATCGAAATGTACGCGAAAGAGGCAAAGGAATACCTGCCCCTCCCCTATGTCGTCAAGGGTATGGACCTGTCCTTTTCGGGCCTCTCCACGGCCTCGACCGAAGCCCTGAAACGGGGAAGCCTCGAAGACGTCTGCTACTCCTATCAGGAAACCGCCTTTGCAATGGTCGTGGAGGTTACGGAAAGGGCCCTTGCCCACACCGGAAAGGAGGAAGTCCTCCTTGCAGGCGGAGTCGGGGCAAACGGGAGACTCAGGGAAATGCTGGCTTCCATGTGTGAGGCAAGAGGAGCAAAGTTCTACGTGCCCGAAAAGCGCTTCATGGGGGACAACGGGGTCATGATCGCCTATACCGGGCTTTTGATGTATAAAGCAGGAGACACCCTGCCCCTTGAGGAATCAGGAGTTGATCCCGGGTTCAGGCCCGATGAGGTGGAAGTTACCTGGATTCCCGAAGAAGCCGGAGGCCCGGGGAGTTTGAAAACAGGTCTATGGGCCGGAAAAACTCCCGCGGACCTGCTGCAGAGCGGGGCCGAAGCTATCGTTTTCCTGGAAGACGGGCCTGCGGGCGAAAAGGTGCTTGTGAAGGAAAGGGTTCCGAAGCCCTACAGACTAAAAGAAATCGATGAACGGATACGGAGGGAGCGGAACCGGACCGAAGCCCGGATGCTCTCGGAGGCCCGAAGAGCAGGGGTTCCCACTCCCATTGTCTACGATGTCGAGGACTTCCTTATCAAAATGCAGTATATCGAAGGGAGCCCCATAAAGTACCTGATAAACCCGGAACTCTGCGAAAGGGTAGGGGAACTTGTAGGAAAACTGCACAGCGGAGGAATCATCCACGGAGACCTGACAAGCTCGAACCTGGTGCTTGCGGAGGAACGGCTCTACCTGCTCGATTTCGGGCTGGCCTATTTCGACAAAGGCCTGGAAGCCCGGGGGGTGGACGTCCATGTGCTCTTCCAGACCCTGGAGAGCACGCACCTGGGACCTGAAGCCCTTATCGAAGCTTTCAAAAAAGGATATGGGAATACTTTTATAGAGGCAGATGAAGTGCTGAAGCGCGTGGAAGAGATTAAAAAGCGAGGCCGCTATTCATGACTGTAAAAACCATGAAAACCGTAAAAAAAATCGTATTTGTAACTGGCAATAAGGGCAAGTTTGCCGAGGTCCGGGACATCCTTGCCAGTCGCGGAATCGAAGTTATCCAGAATAAAAACGGGTATCCCGAACTTCAGGAAGATGAACTAGAACCCATCGCAGCCTCCGGGGCCAGTTATGTTGCCGAAAAACTGAACATGCCCGTGATGGTGGACGATTCCGGAATTTTCATAAAGGCCCTGAACGGCTTTCCGGGCCCTTATTCCCGTTTTGTCGAGGACAACCTGGGAAACCCGAAGGTCCTTAAACTGATGGAAGACGAAAAGGACAGGTCCGCCTATTTCAAGACGGTTATCGGCTACTGTGAACCCGGAAAAGAGCCCCTGGTCTTTCCGGGAGTAGTGGAAGGAAAAATTGCCTTCGAGGAACGCGGGACCGGAGGTTTCGGCTACGACCCCATCTTCGAGTACGAGGGAAAGACCTTCGGAGAACTTGGAGACGAAATAAAGAACACCCTTTCCCACCGCCGCCGGGCTATTGATAAGTTCCTTGAGTGGCTGGACAGCCTCTGAAATAGAGTGAAGAAAGACAGAAGGGGGAAAAAGGAAATAGAAGGGGAAAAAAGTAGAATGGAGGGGGAAAA
>JAQVBP010000039.1:15942-18964 GCA_028690255.1 Methanosarcinaceae archaeon | reverse complement strand
TTTAAATTTTTTTCTTGCTTATTTTTTTCTTGCTTACTTTTTGAAACACATTCTTTATTTCTACTTCCACGGATCTAAATTTTTTTATGAAATGTGCCCTTTATTTTGAGTATGAAACCTTTTTTCTCCAATACGGCCGCTTCAGACACAATCCCGCTCAAGCTCGTGGTTTACCTTGGTCTGCTTGCCGTTGTCCTCCTGTTCTCGGTCCGGGCCTGGGAAAATACCACTCCCGTCCTGGAGGCTGCAAAAACGGAAAATCAGCTTGATGAGGCCGCTCTTGCCCTCCGCTCCATCCAGTCCGGGTACGCAAGGGAGCTTTCGGACAGGCACGGCCCCGACGGGACCATGTGTTCTCTCAGCTTTTCCCTGCCGGCTTCGGTCAGTTTCGTGAGTTTCGGAGTGGACCCGGATCCCGACCTTTCCGGAAACCTGAGCGATTCGGAATGGACCCTCGCAAATAATACCCTCATCTGCCAGTACGCGGACGGGGTCAGAAAAAGAGTGTTGATGGAAGGTCCCCTTATCTTTTTTTGCCAGGGGAAAATTAACGAAAAAAGACGGTGGGAACCTGTCCGAGGCCTTTTCGACCCCGGAACTGCGGAAAATTCCAGCTTGCAGGCCGGGGGCCGGCAGGTCGGGGTCGTAATTGAGGCTCCGGGCTCGGGCAACTTCATTTTCGAGCTGGTCTCTGAAAACGGGACCCGGTACACGATGGCCCGTTTCTGAGCCCGCCTGCCTCAGGAATCGGCAATCAAAAGAGCGCGGGCAGGAGCCCCGTCGCATCCCTCAATTTTCAGGGGCAGGCAGAGGAAATGGTAGACCCCTTCCTCAACAGCCCGGAGGTCGAGGCATTCCACAATATTTACGGAATTTGAAAGCAGCAGATGGTGAACCGGCAGGTTTTGGGAAGCTATGCTGTCCACCGAGAACCCGTCCACTCCGATTGTTTTGAACCCTTTTTTGAGAATCAGGGCCGCGGCTTTTTTATCGAGCCCGCGGAAATCCGGGGGGGCTTCAAACCCTGTGCTTTCTGTGTGTTTTATAGAGGGTTTCGTCTTCAGGAGCAGGATTGAAACTTCACTGAAGGCGAAGGAGAAGGACCCGGCCTTTTCGAGGGAAGTTTTGAGGGAAGTTTTGAGGGCAGTTTCAAGGGCAGTTTCAAGGGCAGTTTCGAGAACCTCGCCTGAAATTGTCCCGGTCCCCGAAGAAAAGTCAAGCAACAGGGCTTTTCCCATCAGGCCCGAAAGGTCCAGCCGGTCTGAGCAGGTTCCGTTTTCAAGGACATGGGCCGGGGCGTCAACGTGCGTGCCCGTATGGCTCCCGAAGCTCAGCTCCGTGACCTCAAACCCGTCATTTTCAAGCGTGCAGGCCTTTTTCAGAACCGGGATCGGGTCTCCGGGATAAACCGGGGTGAAGGGGGATAACGGGACCGTGATGTCTATGAGCTTTCCCTGCGGGAGACCTTCTTTCAGGAAAGGAAGTTGATTCTGATTTTCCGGCATAATGTTTCTTCCGATAGTTCAATGCTGTATGGTGATGTTTTCATGCCTCAAAAGGCTTTTCGCCATATCCGGCCAAATATATTTTTTCTGTATTCCTGTTTTTCGAGCTTGCCGGGCCTCCAATGCCGGGTCCGGGTTTGAGATGTACACTTTTTCACTTTGTTAAAGGTTCTATTTTTGTGGCTTAAACCTGATTTCGGAAATCGTTCAGTGATTTCGAGAAAGGAAAACGGCGCTCTCACCGGTCGCGCAAGCGAGCGGCCTTTTCGTAATGACAAATAAAGAAAAAACTTTACTTCACGAAAACCCTGCTACTGATTTTCTGAAATTCCCTTTTCCTTTCAAAAAACAAAAAACAGCGGTACGAAAGTATGCATTTATTTCGCATCCTTCTTGAAACGCCCGGCCTCCTGCGTCGGCCGTTGAGGTCCCGGGATTTCTGAACCATAAAAATCAACCCTGTTCCGGCAAAACAAAAAAAAATCGTGTTCAAAATTCCGGGCCGGATCACTCAAAAAGCTTTTTTTAAAACGTGCCGAATATATTATATATGATTTTCGAGCTTGCCGGGCTTTCAACGCTAAGGGCCGGTTTTGAGATGTACACTTCTTCACTTCGGTCGGGACTTCATTTTTATTAATCAAACCCAATTTCCGGTAATCGTTCATTGATTTCGGGGGAGGGAGACGGCGTTCTCACCGGTCGCGCAAGCGAGCGGCTTTTTCGTAATGAAACAAAGAAAAAACCTGACTTCACAGAAACCCCGCGGAGGATGCTGAAACCCATACACTATAAAAAACAGTGGTGCAAAAGTATGCATTCTTTTCGCATACTTCTTGAAACGCCCGGCCTCCTGCGTCGGCCGTTGAGAGCCCTTTTTACCTCTCCTCGGCAACCAATCCTTCCCTACAGGATGAACATATTTCGAACTATTCAAAAAACCGGGTCAGGCGACTCAAAAAATGATTCTCCATATCCGGATAAATATATTTTCTCTGTTTTTGAGATTTCCGCCCTTCAAGGCCATCGAATCAAAAATAGATTGGCGCAGCCAGGGCTTTATCCCAGAGCCCCGGCCAGTACTTTTCGCGCCTTTTCCCTGACCTCTTCGAAAATATCCCGGCCTTTAGAGTCTATTCCTACAATAAGGGGCCCGAACTTTTCAACCTCCAGCACCCAGACAGCCTCGGGCATCCCGAGGTCCAGCCAGTGAACGGCTTTAACTTCTTTTATCAGCTCGGCCGCAAGGGCCGCACAGCCCCCGGTGTAGGCAAGATAAACGCAGCTTTCCTTCAGGGCCTCAGTAACGTTTTTCATGCCTCCTTTTCCGATAACCGCCCGAACGGAATGGGCTTTGAGAAGGGGCGGGGTCATTTTTGACATCCTGCCGCTTGTCGTGGGGCCTGCGGATACAACTTTCCAGACCTCTTTTTTTTCCGGTCCTTCTTCAATTCCTTTTTTCTCCAATACGTCTCCTTTTTTGTCTTCTTCCCCTTTTCCTTTTTCACTTTTTTCTT
>JAQVBP010000039.1:14207-15842 GCA_028690255.1 Methanosarcinaceae archaeon | reverse complement strand
CTTGTCGTGGGGCCTGCGGATACAACTTTCCAGACCTCTTTTTTTTCCGGTCCTTCTTCAATTCCTTTTTTCTCCAATACGTCTCCTTTTTTGTCTTCTTCCCCTTTTCCTTTTTCACTTTTTTCTTTATTTTCTTCTTTATTTTCTTCTTCATTTTCTTCTTCATTTTCTTCTTTATTTTCTTCTTCATTTTCTTCTTCATTTTCTTCTTCATTTTCTTCTTCATTTTCTTCCTTATCCCCGTCCACTTTTTTCATGAGGGGGCCGCAGTGGTAGACCGCCGAGCCTTCCAGGGAAAAGGGCAATTCTTCTCCTTTTTCCGCCATTTCGAGGATACGGGCGTGGGCTTCGTCCCGGGCGGTAAGGATTTCCCCGGTAAGGTACACGACGTCTCCTGCCTTTAGTTTCAGGACGTCTTCCGGGCTCAGGGGAGTTTTCAGATAGTATTCCATTTAGTCCTCACCTCCGAGGACAAGGCTGGCGTGCCGGTTCGCCCAGCACTGTATGTTCACGGCCACGGGAAGGGAGGCCGTATGGCAGTGGGCCTTTTCTATGTGAACCGCCAGGGCCGTGGTGCTACCCCCAAGGCCCATGCTCCCGATTCCAAGAGCGTTTACGGCCTCCAGGATTTCCTGCTCGAAAGCGTCCATGGGAGTATCCAGGGCCCGGAGCAGGGCTTTTTTGGCGAGCCTGGCGGATTTGTCAAAGGAGCCCCCGATTCCGATTCCCAGGGTAATGGGAGGACAGGGCATCCCTCCTGCGTTAATCACTGTTTCGAGCACAAAAGCCTTGATTCCCTCAACTTCGGTCGGGTTGAGCATTTTGAGTGCGCTCATGTTTTCCGAGCCTGCCCCTTTCGGGGCCACGGTGATTTTCAGGGTCTTTCCGGGCACGAAACTGTAATTAATGTCCGGAATTCCCACCCCGATATTGTCCCCATCGTTTTTGCGGGTCAGGGGGTCAACGGCGTTCGGGCGGAGCGGGATTTCTTTCGTAGCTTTTCGCACGGCGGCTTTGAGAGCTGCTTCGAGGTCGAAGTCAAGCCTGAGCTCCCTTCCGATTTCCACAAAGAATATCATGATGCCCGTGTCCTGGCACATGGGGACGCTGTGTTTTTTCGCGATGTCGATATTTTTGAGGATTGCCTCAAGCTGGGCCTTTGCAATGGGGCTCGCCTCTTTATTGCGGGCTTTTTCCAGTTCATTTATGACATCTTCTGGAAGTTCGGTTTCCGCTTTTCTGAGAAGGTCAACAAGGGACCTGATAAAGTTTTCACGATTGATATTCGAAGACAAAAAAACCACCAAAATGAATCCTATAATAGAAAACAGATTTGAAAGAAGGGATTTAAATTCTGGACTTTTGTGCAAACGTGAACTACCCCTCCATGTCTCCTGCGGAGTCAAGGAAGGAGTTTTCTCGCCTGATGAGATAAATAGATTCCTTTACGAATCTTTTCTGATTTTTCTGAGAAAAACACGCCCGTATTTAAATACGTTTTTATCGAAGCTTTTCTTCTACTGCTTTTCTTCTACTGCTTTTCTTCTACTGCTTTTCTTCTACTGCTTTTCTTCTACTGCTTTTCTTCTACTGCTTTTGAATGGTTTTCTGCTACCGTGCTTTCAAAACTCGATT
>JAQVBP010000039.1:0-14107 GCA_028690255.1 Methanosarcinaceae archaeon | reverse complement strand
GCTTTTCTTCTACTGCTTTTCTTCTACTGCTTTTCTTCTACTGCTTTTCTTCTACTGCTTTTCTTCTACTGCTTTTCTTCTACTGCTTTTGAATGGTTTTCTGCTACCGTGCTTTCAAAACTCGATTAGTTTCAAAAAAGATTTATATAGATGGGGCTTAGAATACAGTGTAACTTTTTATAACAAAGGGGATAGCCAGATTTGAATATACAGGCTAAAGGAAAAGACAGGCCGTGCATGTTACGTATATATTGAAAGCCTGCTGTTTTTCTTGACCTACGCCTCAGAAATTCGGAAAAAATTTCAAAAAACATATCCTGTTTTTTGGTTTCTTGTCTATGAACCTTATATTAAAAGCCAACAGGTAGTAAAAGACTGGGTACAGTAATGATACAGTAATTTGTGTTCAAAAAGGTAATTATTTTGTAATGTTGCATATAAAACAATGGTTTTTTTATTTAATTGTCTAAGTCCGGATATCAGGAGTGAGCCTTATGAGCATCACTGAAATTGCCGAATATGCCACAAAAATACTGGCCATGTGTGCCAGTAAAACAAATGCCAGCTATGAAGTGCAGGAGTTCTGCAAAACTTTGTACAATAAGTTAGGCGAAGATAAAGATGAACAAATAAATGAGTTTTTACGACTCCTGGAGGCGAATCCGGAAGAAGAAAGCCTTAGGGCAGCCTTAGCGGAATTCCTTATTAAAAAAGCCAGAGGCGATCAGGATTTTGCGAAGCTATTGACTCAACTGGTATACAAATTTCATCAGGATCGTGGTTTATCCTCACTGTTTCCCGTTTCCTCTCGTATAGTCACTGATGTAAGTAATGTGACAAAAAAAGATGAGTTACCAGGCAATTTGAGTGACATCAAATACAGGTGTGACTACCTGTTTAACTTAGACTACAACAAAAAAGAAGAAGTTCGTTCAAAGGCTATTTGCACTGAAATGAATAGTGGGAATGAGCCCCCGGATGAACGGGGGATTCCGGATGAACTCGCAGTACCTGCAGCAAGCCCTGAAGGATCTAAATCCCGTCTGGAGTATTATAACCCCGCACTTCACGTATCCGCAGCAAGCCCTGAAGAACCTGAAAAGTTAGTTCGTTACCCTAATATCGAGTGTCCGGATAAGGTAATCCTGGATGTAAAATTCAGTCTGCTGGTCCAGCTTCTGCTAAAATCACCAGATCCGAATGCCACAGGTATCTTTATAGAAGACCCGGGCTTGCCTGACCAGCCCCCTGAGGTAGAGCTGGTAATTTTTGCCAAAGGCTTTGATATCAAGGGCAGTAACACCAGAATTCTCAAAGTGGATAGAGACAATGATTCTGATGAACGTTTTGTCCTTATCCCGAGGAAGCCGGGGGAACAGCAGATAAGGGTAGACTTCTACCAGCATGGACGGCGCATCGGTACAGAACGCCACAACGTGCTGGTGACAACAGAGGCTGTTGAATGTGAGCTTAAACAGCCTGAATCCCGGGCCTTGTACCTGAACTCCGAATCCGAAGGAAATCCCCCTGACCTGGAAATTTGTATACAATTAGATAATGATGACAAACAAACTCTAAATTTTGTGCTCCATAGTACCAGACAATGGGTTGCAAACCCCAAAACAGGTAAAAAAACCGGATACCACCACGCCAGATTCGGGGAGGTATCTTTAAAAGGGGGGTCCCCTGAGAAAAAAATAGAGGCCGTTTATCATGAGATGAGCCTGATGGCACGTAAACCTGAAACCGATGCGGAGCGGCGGATGGCCGCCATTGGGAATGAATTATGGGATGAGCTTATCTCTGACGAGTTGAAACGCGAATACTGGCGATTCAAGGACCATGTAAAGTCCGTGCTTATCACCTCAGATGAACCCTGGATCCCGTGGGAGATGATTAAACCTTACCGTTACAACGATGACAGTGGCGAAAGGGAGGACGAGCTTTTTTGGTGTCAAAAATTTGATTTGTCACGATGGCTTTCAGGCCCTGCGCCCGGATCTGAGTTTTCCAGGGGTATAGCGCGGCCTGTAGCCCCTGTACAGGTCAATTTGAATGCTGTCCGTAAAGAGGTTTCGTTCATAGAGAGTTTGGACAAGCTAAATTCCGGCATAACATGTTTTGCTTCTTTAAATGATAAAGTACAGGTACTGAATTTTGTGGAGAAAGAGACCTTCACTCTGCTGCATTTTGCCACTCATGGGGGATTTGATTCAACACTTCCTAATGACTCGTCCATATTGCTATCCGGAGGAAACCTGAGGCCTTCGGAAATCCACACGCTTTTCGGGGTTCTGCGCCCAAGACCCCTGATTTTCATCAATGCCTGCGAAGGGGCTCAAATGGGATTTAGCTTTACCGGGCTGGGCGGCTGGGCAGATCGGTTGGTGAATAAATCCGAGGTTGGGGCCTTTGCTGGCGCGATGTGGGAGGTGAAAGACGCGCTGGCCCTGAAGTTTGCCAGAAGTTTTTACACTGCGTTGCTGCAAAAAAACAAGACTATAGCCCAGGCCTTTCGCATAGCCAGGGAGGCAGTAAGAAAGGCGGCACCATCTAACTCCACCTGGCTTGCATATGTCCTGTATGCCGACCCGGAAGCCAGCGTCGAAACTGTGGCTATGCCTCCGGCTACGGGACTTTTCCCGGAAGTATAACCCCGACGGCGAAGAAGAATTAATAACACCATTATTACAGGCAAACCCGGGGAATATTATTTTAGGTCCATGAAAAATGCCCGTCTGAGTAAAAAATAAGGTAATGTTTGTTGAAGGAGGGAAAATATGTCTTTAATTGACACGATATGGGATTTATTCGACAGAGATGCAAAAAAATATATGTATACACCGATCGATTTTAGCCACGTAAAAGATGCCGCCTACAGTGAAGAAGCACTGGAAGGAGGAAAGGATTACTTCAGGTTATGGCTTAGCGAAATGTGTCTTGCTAAAGATCGTGAATGGTTTAAGAGCTGGTATCCGGTAGTCCACTCAATAATTAGCATCCGGTTTGGAACTCAGGTGGTTAATCTCCCCTACGTTGCAGGTTCTTTAAACCTCTCAAATGTGAATTCCGGCAACCTGGATAAAGTGATCCGGCTAAACCACCCCATGACCGCCCTGATGCCCTTCAATGGAGGAGTCGTTGAAGTAACCGCCGGCATACTGGCAATGCAGGGGGATGATTATCTTAACCGATTTATCAAAGTAATGGGGGATTTTGCGAATATCCTGATCGTGCCACAGTTATCCGCAGCTCTTAGTGTTGCCGGACCCATTGCTACGGGAATCGAAGAGCTTCTCGGTGCGAGTAATGGGGACCTGCATCTGGGGTTGCATCAGGCATATGTTGGAAAAGGCGGTGGCGGTACAAACACCCTGAAAGCCGGGTATATGGTAGCGCTACTGGCGGAGGAGCAGGAACTGGATGCAAGTATGTTATGGGTTGTGAATGACAGGCTCCGCTACGGAACCAGTGCCGAGGACAGTGAACCTTTAATGGGCCGCACTTATATGCTGTTCCGGATCGAGAACCGGGAGGAAAGAGATGACTTTGACGGACTCACGAATATCAGCGAACCTTTTAATGAGGCCATAAGCGCCCTGATGAATGGGGAAGAGGAGCGGGCAAAAACTTTATTGAGGGCGGCCATTGGGGCCGCCATAACCTCAGCTGACCTCACCAGAGCGGATAGACGAAGAGTAGCCCAGGCCATGAAGGACGAGTTTGGGGAATATCAGGACATGGTGGGGGGTACCCGCGGAGGCTCGGTACGGACTAGAGCCGGGAGAACCGGGGAAATTCCTGATTTAAATAAGGCAATGCAGCGGGCAATGCCTGTAGAAGAAGCCCTTGCGCTCGGGGAACCAACCTTTGAGGAGCTATTCGAAAGATATTGAGTCTTAAGCCGTTTTCCGTATAGTGCAAACAGCAGTACGAAAGTATGCATCTATTTCACATCATTCCTGAAACGCCCGGCCTCCTGTGTCGGCCGCTGAGGGCCCGGGCTTTCAACGCCCCGGGCCGGTTTTTATATGTAAGTTTGAAGAACTCGGTCTCGTCTCCCATACGCCTGATTGCGGCCCGTTGAACAGCTTTATAATGCTCGATTCTGGCGTTTTGCCGGTCCGAGTTTTGCCTGGCGTTCTGATAGGCGACATCCGCAAGAAGAGCCGTCGGCAATTCTTCCGTGATCAGGCGGGCAACCCGGTCGGCGTCCGTAAAGAGTGTTCCGAACTGGTTGTTGAAATTTCTGGCGATGTTGCTGAGCCTGTCGAGTTCGGGCTCAGGCCTGAAGCTGCCTGGAATAAAAACCTGCAAAGGTAGAGAGACATCTCTAATTTTTCCTTCGACATTTCCATAAATATTTTACCCCTTATCTTTGATGTCTCATGAATAATCAGAATCACTTCTAATACTTCAGCACCGGTTCAGGGTCTGAAAGGTTCATATCTATGAGGCTGGCAATAAGAATATATAACCTAACATAGATTGTTTAATCATAGAAAAAGAAGGTATTAATATGGCAAAACCCATTGAGTTAGGGCTTATTCTTGAAGGAGAAGATGCAAAGGAATTCTTCAGAAATGAAAGAAATCCGGTGGTATCAAAAGAACTGGTAGGCATGTTTAAACGGGCAAAGAAAATATATGAGAAAAACAGGTTTTGATTTTGCTTTCTATAATTCAGGATTCTGAACTTTTCATAGAATCTCTTGATAAAAGACACGATCTTTCTTTTTTTAGTTGTTCAAGTTCAGAATTGAATGATTTTTTGAAAAACGATGCTTTAAGTGATCAGAACAATATGATCAGCAGAACAAGTTTATGCTTTTGGAAAGGTGAACTTGTAGGATTCGTTGCTCTGATAGCGGATACAATTGAAGCCAGGGCCGTGATAGATGGACTCGAACACTATGAGTACCGTAAATATCCAGGCGTTAAAATTGCAAGATTGGCAGTAGACTTTAGATTCGAAAGAAAAGGAATAGGTACATATCTATTGCTGGCTGCGATAGGTAAAACGTTATCGATTTGTGAGAATATCGGATGTCGATACATTCTTGTGGATTCGAAAAAAAATTCAATTGGTTTCTATGAAAAAAATGGATTTAAACTGGTGGAAAAATATAAAAATAGGGAATTCATACCGATGTATCTTAACATGCAGCCGGTAATTGCTGAAATGAGTCTTGAAAATAATGAATAACCAGTAATAATATATTCCTATATCAAGAGCTTCCTTCTTCCTTATTTTTCCCTTTATCAAATTCAACAGTGAACTTTCCTGTTTAATTCAGTATTCTCTTCTACTGCTCTTCTTCGATCCAGCCCTTTTTCATCCAGTAATCGAAGTTGTGCGTCCACTGGTCTTTATTGGCCAGGATGACATGCCCGAACTGTTCTCTTCAGGCTTCGTGTACAACATCCTGTTCCGGGTATTTTCTCTTCTTTTTTATCGCTTCAACAAGGTCTTTACCCATTTCATGCGATTTTTCAATTGCTGCTTTCATTGCTGAGGGGCCTTCTGCCATTGAGCAGCCCACTCCTCCAACGGTGTTGCCTCCGCACTGTGTAATGTAATTATTCATAATGTAAAGGACAAAATCGACAACAGAACAGTAACTGTTGACTTCACACAATTAAACCTTTACGTGTAAGTCATTGCAAAGAGCATGTCGAGTACGGTCCTGCGGAAGGATTCGTTGTCCAGAAACTGTTTGAAGAACTCGGTCTCGTCCCCCATCCGCTTGATTGCGGCCCGCTGGACAGCTTTGTCGTGCTCGATTCTGGCGTTTTGCCGGTCCGAGTTTTGCCTGGCGTTCTGATAGGCGACATCCGCAAGAAGGGCCGCCGGCAATTCTTCCGTGATCAGGCGAGCAACCCGGTCGGCGTCCGTAAAGAGTGTTCCGAACTGGTCGTTGAAATTTCTGACGATGTTGCTGAGCCTGTCGAGTTCGGGCTCAGGCCTGAAGCCGCCGGCACTTGTCGGGACAGGTTCTATCTCGGCGTCTGCATCCGGCAGCTGGATTTTTACGACGGCCTGTTTTTCGACCCGGTAGCTGTCCATGTCGATGGCTTCGAGGATGCCTTTTGAAAGGTCTTCTTCCCTGGGGGCCGGAAGTTTCGGGATCAGGAAATTGAGGAAGATCCGACAGGCCGTTACAACATATTTACTTTGTCAGTAAGATCGGGCCCTTACAACATTTTTACTTCATCAATAAAGGCACGTCTGTTCTTAAATTCGGCTTTCAGGTCGGAGAAACGTTTGGTCCAGCCGGCTTCGTCTTCCAAATTATTTATATAAACCTCTTTGGCCTTTTGCAGGTACCGGGCCGCAAAGCTGTACGCAGATCTGTTTCCGCAAGGTATGCCTTTGCGAGCTTTCTGCCAGTAATACTCAAGAACCTTTTCCGGGTAGTCCTGCAACAGTTCCTCCGCAAATTTATCAAGATTGTATTCGTTTGAATTTTCGGACTCTCTTGAGAAAACTTTATAATTTAAAATTGCTTCGATAACCGTCTCTTTCATACCCTTATCCAGGCATATCCGCAGATAATCATTGAAATTTTTTATCCTGACCCGGTTAAAAATCTCGGGCTCAAGGGCTTTCCAGTCAGTTTCACTCAGAAAAGCTTCCATTCGCCTGTACTCTGCATAATAATTATCCGGGGAAGTGAACTCGAATGCTTTAAACAGAGTGTTTTTTGCCTTTTCGAAGTCTCCTTCTGACTTATAGTATTCAGACAACCTGTCCAGCAGTTTTTTTTCACCCTCATGGTGGGCAAGGGCTGTGTTCACGATCCTTTCCAGGTTGGAGGTATCCCTTTTTTCAGCGTAGTGCTCAGCCAGATATACTAATAACTCCTCGATCCTGCCTTTCGCCTTCAGTCCTTCCTCCGCAGTTTCCAGAGCCTTTTCCATATCATCCCTGTCGATATAAAATTTAACCAGGTCCCAGTAATCCATGCCATACTCAAGGTCTTTCAAGCGTTCTTCCAGATAAGCGCTGTCATTTCTGAGATGGTTTTTATTGATCCTCATTATCAGGTTGATTCTCCAATCCGATGGGTGCTCTTCGAGTTTTTTAATCAGATATTTCCACTCTTCCTCTGTCCGGCAGACCGCGAAAGAAACCTCCATCATCAGGTCCTCAAACCCCGAATTCTTGAGGTTGTATTCCTCAAAAACTTCGTCTAAAAATTCAATTATAGCATCCGTAGAAAACTTTATTTTCTTTGCCAGTTCCAAAATCTTGTTCATAGACTCATAAGCTTCGTCCTCGTCTTCTTCCGGCCCTCCGCCAAGCTCGTTGAACTCCGAGATGATCACCCGCGCATCTTCCCAGTATTCGAACAGAAGATCGTCATTCAGAGAAATCAGTTCTCCTTCCGTCAGGGTTTCAGGCTCACTTTCCAGCCGTTCCTTGAACCATTCAAGGGCAAGCTGGTATAACTCTGGTTTTTTACGAAGTAAGTGCTGTATCAACTCATATAAAGCATCGGAATCAAGAGCCTGTAAACTTGAATACAATGAAAAATCTTCATCCTGTATATTTTCCTCTGTCACCGCTTTCCTCACCTTTTTCTTTTGTATAAAGTTTTTCAAGTCTCCAAGTTATTTCTTTTTAAGGATAAATATGTATCAGATACCCGGCCACAAGTACCTGATATTTCAGATCAAAATAATTTGGCTGAACTTTAGGAGGCTACATGAGCATTTTACAAATCCATAATTGGTAACAATTTCAAAACATTTAATTTAGGAATACTGATAACTAAATACGGAATTTATCTGAGGAGTATTGTCTCTTTTTAAAGGTGATTTACTTATGGAACAGCGATACTTGAGGTATTCTGATGGTCGATATGAAGCAGATATTGATATCACTGTGGAAGAATGGAAGTCAATGCTTCAAAATCCAAAAATCTTTGATAAAAGTTCTTTAGATATGATTTTTAAATGGTATAACGAAATTGACCATCAAGCAACATCAAACGCAATAATGTCAAAACTTTCTCCTGAGTCGAAAGGTACTCCTTATAATGGAATCGTTGTTGGTTTGACTCAAAGAATTCTAAAATATCTAAATCGGTTTGATGTAATAGGTACTGAAGGCAATAAATCAAGATTCATCGTACCATTTGAAGGGTGGCATGAAGACTACAACCCGTCTAAACATTTTGTCTGGAAGTTAAGAGATGAGTTAGTTCAGGCTTTAGAAGAGCTTGATATGGTAAATAAACTAAAATTTCCATCTGAAGAGGAAGAGCTCACATGTTACCCTGTAGAAAAAAGACTGGAAGGCAAAGAGAGAGTGTGTTATACTACCCGGTATGAACGAGATCCAAAAAATAGACAGGATGCTATTAAAATACACGGCACTGTATGCCAGGGGTGTGGGTTCGATTTTGAAAAGACATATGGTGAAATTGGGAAAGGTTATATCGAAGTTCATCATACCAAACCACTTCACAAAGAAAATGGATCTATTGAAGTGAATCCTGAAACAGACTTAATATGCGTTTGTGCTAATTGTCATCGCATTATTCACAGAAGGAAGGATAAAGTTCTAGCTTTAAAAGAATTACAAAAGTTATTGTTAGCAAACAAAAGTTGAATGCAAGTAAAAAGTCGGGGTGGTTTTTGGATACTCTGATTTTAAAAACCCGGTCACTCACCGGCCGCAGGCCGGGCTTTTCGTGGCCCAAATTGAAAAAAATTGAAATCAAAATTACAGACTGGTTTTTTGTTCATCAGACCCGCTTTTTTAGCCGGAATTCTGTCTTCATTTTCATTTTGCCCCGCCCGGCCTCCTGTGTCGGCCGTTGAGAGCGCCGGAATCCAGAATCGATTCAAAAAAAGACCGCACCCCTCTCCTTGAGTTCTCTTTTAAATCCAGACCCCGGAGCGGGTCGGAGTAAAAACATTTACCTTATCTCCATCTTTTTTATCACTCTTCACTCCTTCTCCCCTTCTCATTCCTCCCCTTCTCCGTTTCTCATTTATCTCCTTCATTCCCCTCATCCATACCCTGTTTTTTCCTGTACAGCTCAAGGGCCTTTTTCACCCTTTCCTCGTCAAGCCTTCCGGTCGTGGCCACGGTTTCAAAGAACCTTTTCGGAAGGGTCAGGTCCTCCGGATCGTACCCGAACTTTTTCTTAAGGAGGAGTTTTTTCCTGCAAATCAACTTCCCAAGTTCCGTCAGTTGTTCCGGGGTCCTGTGAATCCCGATTGTTTCCAGAGCCTCGGAGACGACCTCGGGAGAGTAGATTCCCCGGGCAAAGAGGCAGATGGTAAGGGAATTTAACATGCAGCGCAGGTCCTCTTCCCTGATGATGATGTCCAGGATTTCTTCGTCCGAAAGCTCCTTATTGAAGGCTTTCTGGTCTGCGGAATACCCGGCGTTGTCCAGGTGTGAGTGCCGGGCCCCCATGGAAAGCCCCACGATGTTTCCGAGGCCCGTGTGGTAGCCCGGAATTTCAAGCCCTCCGAGCTGTATTGCAAAATCCTTTCCCCCGAATTTTTCGGAGGCATAAACCACACCCTTCCCGAGAGCGGAGTAAAACTCGTTCGGGGACCTCTGGACGATCAACTCGATTGCCTGCAGATAGGTCTCGTAGTCCCCCCAGTTCAGTTCAAGGCCCAGGGTCTCTTTCGTCGAAATCTTTTCCTTAAGCTGCATTTCGGTGGCCCAGGCAAGGACAACTCCCGTACTTATGATATCTATACCGGCCTTTTCACAGGCATCGATAAGCTCAAGCACGGCTTTCGGGTCCGAGACCCCGAGGTTTGAGCCGAGGGCGTAGATCAGCTCAAAGTCATACGAGATGTTGAGGGTCTCGTATTCATGGGATTTTGAAAAGGGTTTTTTGAGCATGGCTATATGGATGCAGCCTATGGGACAGCCTGCACAGGACACGCGCCGGATCAGGTAGTTGTCCGCAAAGTGTTCTCCGGAAATCGTATCGGCTCCTTCGAAGGAGCTTGTTTGCAGGTTCCGGGTCGGAAGCCCTTTGAGTTCGTTCAGGCCCAGGATGTTTTCGCTTGTCCCGAGGTTGTGGTACTTTTCCATGAGCCCGGTCTTTACTATGGTCTCATAGAGGACCTTATACATCTTCCGATAATTTTTATGGTCCGGGCTCTGGATTTCCTTATTTCCGGAGATTACAAGGGCCTTTAATTTCTTTGCCCCGAAGACCGCACCCAGGCCCAGCCTGCCGAAGTGACGATAGGTGTCCACGTTCACGCTCGCGTACTTGACCCCCTTTTCCCCGCCCCGGCCTATCCGGACGATGCTGCGTCTGCCGGCTCCTTTTTCTATGCCCCTGAGGATTTTACCCACATCGTTTGCCGAGGAAATTCCCCAGATAGAAGAGGCGTCCCTGAAGATAACGTCGTCATCGTGAATTGCCACGTAAACAGGATACTCGGAGGCTCCCGTGATGACAATGGTCTCGTAGCCCGCATAACGCATGGACATGCCGAGGTGGCCGCCTGCGTAAGATTCCCCCAGTTCCCCGTTTAAGGGAGAGCGGAACATCGCAACCACCTTGGTGCAGGTCGGAAAAACCCCGGTAAGGGGGCCCGTGCTCAAAATTACCGGCATTTTCGGATCAAGCGGGCCTGTTCCTTCCTCATACTCTTCAAGCATGAGGGTCGTGGCTACCCCGACTCCCCCCAGGAAGATTTCGTAAAGGTCCCGCCGGTCCACGACTTTTGAAGTATGATTCGTAAGGTCCAGGTAGAGAATATTCCTGAGCCCGGGAATGGGATCTGAATGAGACATCAATTTTCACGATTCCTCAGGCAAGATGCCTGCGACTTTAGTCGTGGGAGGAATGCCGTCAACTTTCAGGCATTCCGTTCCACGTTTGGATTTCTCCACTCTGCTTTTGAAACAAGTTCCCGTAGCAGGTAACGTAGTTTTTTAAACTATCTCCCCTCGCCAATGTTGAATATGCTTGTCATGTGTAGCACACCGCCCCTACCTCTCAGGACTTTTAATGCTACACGATAGGGAATTGGACTGAGGAAGCATCCAAATGTATCGTGACATATCCAACGTAGTCAATTAAGACTTAAGCTGGTCAATCAAGGCTTGCCGAAACAAGCCTCCCACTTTAGTGGGGGGTTATTGACCCACCTCAATCATTTCTAGCACGTCATGCGGGCAAAACTTCGTGCAGACGCCACAGTGCCTGCAGATGATCGCTTTTTTCCCGGCGTCCAGATGAATTGCCCCCATAAGACAGGCATCCATACAGTTCCCGCAGCCGTTGCACAGGTCCTTATGGACTATGACCCCTCCGCCTTTGCGTTTTTCCAGAGCGTTCTGAGGACAGGCCCGGGCACAGGGGGGGTCTATGCAGGCGTGACAGACAATGGAGACATAGGCGCTTTCGATCCCTCCGCTTGTCTGGATGTCAATTGCGCTGTTTTTCAGAGAAATAGTGTCATAGTACGTCCGCGCACAGGCCATCATACAGGAATAACAGCCGATACAGCGGGCCTGATTTGCAATCTTCAGCCTTTTTGCCATGTTTACCCGAACTCCGTTTTCCCGATAGAAAAAATACGCCCCCCCGGTTTATATATTGTGGTACAGGGCTTTTGTTGACTGTGAGGGCAAAAGGATTTACGAGACTTTTTTCTATAAAATTTGTGAACATAATTTGAAGGCTTAACTGGAAATTTCCAGCAGCAAAAGCAGTATAATGAACCTTATGAAAAGACTCATCCCGGTGGAGTAGGCGACAATCCGGAAACCCAGGCGGGGCCCGAAAAGGGCCACTTTTTTGGGGAACTGGCTCCTGAGGGCAAAAACGGGGAGCATGAACATGCTGCCGAGCATGAGGACTATCATGGCCTGGAGATATGAGATTTCCCCGGCGTGAATCATTGGCCCGAGGAGGGAAATTCCGAGAATAGGGCTTGCGACGTAGCTTGTCAGGGGAACGATGGATTCAGGAGGTATTTTGAATATCCTGGCCAGGGGAAGCACGTTGAAGCTTTCAAAAAATCCCTGCTCCCGGAGAATAAACACAAAAGTGGTTGCGACCAGATAAATTCCCGCGATTTTTAAAAAGATCCGAAACTCTTTCCTGAAAGCTTTTTCCACTGCGGTTTTTAGGGAAACCTTTTTTCCAGGCTGGCTTTCGGGCGCCTTGCAGGAGTTCCCTTTAAGGAAAACTTTGCTTGCAAGCGCCACGGCAAAAACCTTGAAGACAGCCGTGGCTATGAAAACCAGGGCGTAAAAACCCCCGACAACCGGCCCCAGGGCCGGAAACACTATGGGAAGCTGATAGGTAAGGAGTTCTCTCACATAAGCGGGAGTGCTGTTCATTATGGCGCAGAGCAGAACCTCCCTCTCGTTCAGGCAGCCTTCTTTTCGGGCTTTTACCAGCATACTGTTTGCGGCCACAGTAGAGCCTATCGAGACCACAAAAGCCGAGGCGCAGGTCTCCGGCAGGTTCGTATGGGAAAATAAGGGACTTGCAAGCCTTGAAAACCTCTGCATTAGCCCGAGTTCCACAAGTATGCCTGTACCTACAAGCCCCAGAAAAATCATAAAAAGAATGGGGAGGGCGAAATCCAGAACTCTTAAGAAAAGACCAATCATCAAACTTAACTCGGTCGGAGAGATACTTGAAAGCTACGGCTGTTGAGTGAACTGCCCCCACCTGGCCAGCCTTCGGCTGTCCTGTTAAACCATAGGTTTAACAGGAGTTTCTAATTTTCAATTAGAAACATCGAGGAGGGGCCCCCTTCTTTCCACCGGTTTGTTACAAATGTCCTGTGGATTGGAAAATAATTTAGAAGAAACCCCTGTGATTCCTGTCTGGAAATTACCCGACCTTCTACCCTGATTTTTTGGAAATAGGCCTGAAACTCAGGCCTTTTCGCCTTTTTCCCCTCTTACAACAAGCACAGCCTTTTTAGAATTCCGGATGACCTTTTCCGCAACACTTCCCAGAAGGAACTTGTTTATCCCGGTCTTTCCGAGCGTTCCCATAACCACCAGGTCTATGTCATTTTCCTCGGAAAACTTCACTATTTCTTCTACCGGGTGTCCTTCAAGGATTACAGCCTCCGTTTCCACTCCCGCATCCGTTCCGGCCTTTTCGACATAGCTTGTGGCCTCGATCCCTTCGGTTTTGAGTTGCTCCTTCATCGCATTTTCCCAGCCAGCGTCCCGTGGTGGGATAAGGTGATGGCCTCCTGCGGAAACCACGTTAACGGCATAGAGCTTCGCACCGCTCAACCTGGCAATTTCAACCCCATATTCAATTGCTTTTTTACCGAGTACCGATCCATCGGTTGCAATCATTATTTTCTTATAATTTGTGCTTTCCATATCAAATTCCCCCTTTTCTTACGGGCCTTTACCAATCTTCCGGTGCAGGCTTTTTGCTTTCGACACTTAAGATTCGTCGCTGTATAACTTATGCATAATTTTGATTGAACCTTAGGTTCTCAAGATAATGAGATCCAATCAAAGTTACAAAGATCATGGTAGCCAATCAAAGTTACAAGAATGATAAGTTGAATAGCTTATTTCGCTGTGGATTCTTACCCTGGAATTTTGACCTGGTTTTTTGCCGGTATACATCTTGTAACCCGGAAAACGAAAGAACGTTATTATTTGAATGTTATTATTTGTTTATGCCATTTATAGATATTAAACTTTTATAGCCAATTGCCAAAGAAATGAGGTGTGTCGGCTCAGAGGAAAGGGCGGGGAAGATCTGAAAACCAGAAAATAATAAAAAGTCCTGCACTTCTATGAGCTTTATAAAATGAAGCGTAAAACCCCTGAGTCTTTAGCTCAGGGGATATAAGCGTCAACTTCAACCTTGAACTTATATATAATCATGATACATCAACAAGAATCGGGCATTGGTTTTTGTTTCATACTTCATATCTACCAACAAGTATATACCTTGTTAAAGCGCATCATGCCTTTGCATGATGAAAGCGTTCAAATTTAGACTCTATCCTACAACTACTCAAGCTGTTCAATTAAATCAGCATATAGGTAGTTGTAGATTTGTCTATAATTGGGCGCTTGATCAGAAAATCAAAACTTACGAACAATCTGGAAAATCTAT
>JAQVBP010000199.1 GCA_028690255.1 Methanosarcinaceae archaeon | reverse complement strand
GCTACTTGAAAAATTCACAAAAAAGTTCACAAAAAAACGATGCAAAAAACGATTTTATCGATCCCGAAAATTTCATTCTCTAAACATTCATATCCAAAATTTCCTGAAGTTTGGGGGTATCCAATCTATTCACCGAAATCCTTATGGGCCTCCGTGTAATCTGGAATTCATATGGAAACACACATGGAATACCGGATCATCTGCGGGACTTTAAGCGTCCCGGATCTTCCCGCATTTTTGAAAAAAACAAATGCCTTTGCCAAGGAGTGTGGGGTTACTATCCAGGGCCTGAATTCGGACCTTCTCGCAGGGGAGCGGCACCTCAACTTTGCAATTGAAAAGGCGCTGCGGGCCTTTGCCGAAGGAAAGAACGTGGCAAAGGACCCGGGAATTGAGATCATGCGCTATGCGGCCGGAGAGCGGCAGATCGGACGGAGTTTTTTAATCGGTCTATCGGAAGGAGAAAACCGGGCGGCTTTTGTCGTGCT
The DNA here is from genome assembly GCA_028690255.1 of Methanosarcinaceae archaeon. Taxonomy (GTDB): domain Archaea; phylum Halobacteriota; class Methanosarcinia; order Methanosarcinales; family Methanosarcinaceae; genus JAQVBP01. The sequence continues at coordinate 4,087 of JAQVBP010000199.1, read as the reverse complement.
CGGGGAAAAAGAAAAGGTTGAAAAAGCTCTTTCGGGCCTTAAACTCCTTGAGGAATGGCCCTGTGCCGGGCAGCTTGCCTATACAGCCGAAAAAAGGAAAGGAATCCTTGAAAAATTCGGAATTGAAGATCCGGAACTCGAAGCCGCAGGAGAAGAAAGAATACCGGAACTCGTACTTGAAAGAGTAGCACTTGCAGACCTCTCGAAATGAGTTTTACTTTATATGTTTAACATGAAAGTGCTGTACCCTTTCATTTTTTGTGCATGTTATTCAATGAATAACATTTATGTTTTTAATCAATCGTTGTTTTTCAACATTTTTTAATTTGTTATTATTTTTTCAAACCAGTCCAGCAGGCCGAAGGTCAGTTCCTCTGCTTCCCGGAGATAAGTCTCCTGTCCGAGGATTTCGGCTTCTGTCCTGACATATTTTCCGCCCGCAAGTTCGTGCCCGCAGTTTTTCACCAGTTCCCCTATCCAGGCCCCATCGGCTTCGGGGTGGAACTGCAGTCCCACCACTTTTCCGTTATAGATATAGCCCTGGTTAGGACAGGCCTCGCTTTCAAAAAGCTTTACTGCCCCGGCCGGGATTTCAAAAGTGTCCTCGTGCCACATGAAGGCTGTGAATTCTTCAGGGAAGCATTCCGGAAGGTTTTCCGAAATGTTTTTTGAATGATCGTTATCTTCCTCCGGACCTTTTAGCGGGCCTGTTTCCACACACGCTTCCGAATTAGCTCCCAAACTCACTTCCGGTCCGGCAGGAAGGCTGACCTTTTCCACCCTGTGCCAGCCAATTTCCTCAAACCTGTTTTTCGAGACCCTGGCTCCAAGGACCTCCGCAAGCAGCTGGCCGCCAAAGCAACTTCCGAGTACGGGTTTGTCGGCCTCGATCACTTTTTTTACAAATTCTTTTTCCAGCTTTATCCAGGGGTGGGCCTCTTCCTCGTAAACACTCATGAGCCCGCCCATGATGATAAGCAGGTCAAAGTCGTCAGGGTCCGGGAAGGCCGGAGCCTCGGAGGGGAGGGTTATTGTAAGCTTATGGGCTCTGTTTTCGATCCATTTTCTGATGGTGCCAAACGTTTCAAACTCAAGGTGCTGCAGGCAGTGGATTCTCATAATCCGTATCACTCGTTCGTTTTTAAAAATTGTTTATGGAAAAGGGGGACAAAAGGAAAGTTGGACATGCATAACACCAATCAATATATATTATGTTTTTCTTCAGGTAGATACTCTTTATTCTTACGGAAAAATGCATATCACTTAAGATTTCATTTCCATTTCAGGACAACAAATTCTTTAAACATTATCACATTAACGGGACCCATAAAGAAACATGGAATTCCGGGTTAACCATAATAGAAAAGAGAAGAGTTGACTATCATGCCTCATCCAAAAACCGTTGAAGAAATGACTGAATGTGCCGGCCCAATCGAATGCGATGTACTGCCCAAACTCATACAGGTAACGGAAGCTGCCGCCATTGCCGCGGCTTACCAGATGGGGCGCGGAGACAAGAACTTTGCCGACCAGGTTGCGGTCGCGGCCATGCGGAGGATGCTGAACAAGCTTGACATTAAAGGTATAATCAAGATCGGAGAAGGGGAGAGGGACGAAGCCCCCATGCTCTTTATCGGCGAAGAGGTCGGGACCGGGAAGGGAGTCGAGGTGGACATTGCGGTAGACCCCCTTGAGGGCACGAACCTGACGGCTGACGGCTGCCCCGGTTCGGTTGCGGTCATGGCAATGGCGGAAAGAGGCGGGATCTTCCACGGGCCTGACATCTACATCGACAAGATCGTTGTGGGGCCTGACGTTGTGAAGTATGAAAACGAACACCCCTACGAGAAAATCGACCTCGATGCTCCTGTTCGCCGTAACCTGGAAATCGTTGCAAAGGCCCTTGGCCGGAGTATTAAAGAAATCGTGGTCGTAATCCTTGACCGGCCAAGACATGCCCAGAAGATTACGGAGATCCGGGAAGCCGGGGCCAGAGTGAGGCTCGTCTCGGACGGAGACCTTATGCCAGGTGTTGCAACCGGCATCCGCGGGTCCGGGATCCATGTGGTCATGGGTGCAGGAGGCTCGGGAGAAGCCGTCCTTACGGCCGCCGCAACAAAAGCCCTCGGTGGAAAAATTATCGGCCGGCTTGTGTTGCCAAGTGTCGCAAACGGAATGCCCCGGGAAAAGATCGACGCCGAAATCGAAGAGAAACTGCCCAGGCTCGAAAAGATGGGAATAACCCTCGAGTCCCTCAACGAAATTATGGACACCGATAAACTGGTGCCCGGCAAGGATGTTATCTTTTCAGCCACAGCCGTGACCCCTGGCCACTTCCTGCATGAAGTCAGCCTTTTCGGAAGCGGAGACGCAAGGGTGCACACGATTTCCATGGGAAGCTCGGGGGCTGTCAAGTTTACGGACAGTATTTATATAAAGGATAAGCAGAAAAACCCACTATATCTGTAAATTCTTTGGCATGAAAGTGCTGTGTACTTTCATTTTTTGTACCTGTTATTCCATGAATAACAGATACATTTTTAATTATATTATTTCAAGATTATATTTTTTTTAATGATATATTTTTTAATTTCATATCTTTTAATTTCATATCTTTTAATTTCATATCACTATATTTTTTAAAAACATTAATTCATGGTTTTAATATGAAAGTCTACCTTGAAACCTTTGGCTGTTCGGCAAGCCAGGCCTCCGCCGAGGTCATGCTTGCGGCTATAAGAAAGCTCGGGCACGAAGCTGTGGCCCAGGAGGATGCCGAAGTCTACGTCTGCAACTCCTGTACCGTCAAGTACACGACCGAGCAGAAGATCCTCTATAAAATCCGGCACATGGGGGAGCTGGGGGTCGATGTGATCGTTTCCGGCTGCATGCCCGAGGTCCAGTTAGAGGACGTCTTAAACGCCAACCCCGGGGCCCACATTCTGGGGGTAAATGCAGTCTCCCGCCTGGGGGAAATCCTGGCCTCGATAGGGGATGCCCGGAAAAAAGGGCTCCCTGTCCGGCAGATGCGGCTTTCGGCTCCTGCTCCCACCGGCTTTTTAAATGTTGCCAGGAAACGCTACAACCCCAACATCCATATCTGTCAGATCTCCCAGGGCTGCAACTTTTCCTGTTCCTACTGCATCGTAAAACACGCCCGGGGCAAACTTCAGTCCTTCCCCCCCGAGGCCATTGTCGAGGACATCCGCCGGGCAGTTGCAGAAGGCTGCCGGGAAATCTGGTTGACTTCCCAGGACGACAGCCAGTACGGCATGGATACCGGCTTCAAACTCCCGGCCCTCCTCAGGCAAATCTCGGAAATTCCCGGCGATTTCAAGGTCAGGGTGGGCATGATGAACCCCTTTTCCGTCCTCCCGATCCTGGACGAGCTGATCGAGGCCTTTGATTCCGATAAGGTCTATAAACTCCTCCACCTTCCCATCCAGTCAGCCTCCCATTCCGTCCTCAAACGCATGAACCGCCTGCACAAAATGGAGACCGTGGACACCATCATCACAGGATTCCGGACCCGTTTCGAAGACCTCAGCCTCTTTACCGATATCATAGTAGGCTTCTGTGAGGAAACGGAGGAGGACTTTCAGGAAACCGTGGACTGGGTGATAAAGTACAGGCCTGAAAAGGTCAACATTTCCCGCTACTCCCCCCGCCCGCACACAAAGGCCTTTTCCTACCGGAACCTCGATTCCCGCATCCCTGCCCGGCGCTCCCATGTCCTGTACAAAGTCAGTCAGCAGGTAAAGCTTGAGTCCAAGCAGGAACTTATCGGCTGGCAGGGCCGGGTCTTTGTCTCAAAGTACACAAAAATAGGAGACACCCTGGCCCGCACGGACTCTTACAGGCCCGTCGTCATAAGCGCTCCGGACCTTCTGCCCGGCCAGTACGCAAACGTGGAAATCACGGACATGAAGCCCGGTTATTTCCTCGGGAAAGTCATTGAGGAATGTAGCGAGGGATGTGCCGGAGAATGTACTGGGAAATGTACTGAAAAATGTACTGAAAAATGTACTGAAAAATGTACTGAAAAATGTACTGAAAAATGTACTGAAAAATGTACTGAAAAATGTAC
>JAQVBP010000038.1:8970-22028 GCA_028690255.1 Methanosarcinaceae archaeon | reverse complement strand
GGAACCGCCATTGCGAGCCCGCAGAACAGCCCCAGCAACAGGAGTCCTGTTAGTAGTTTATTAGCTTGAATTTTCATATTCTAACCTTCTAAATATTATGTGATTTTTTAAAAAACTGTCTTATATTATTAATATTGCTTTTCTTTATATATGCTGTTTATTTTTCTTGTGAATTGCAGGTAATCGTCATTAATTTATTTTGAAATCCGTATCCGGAGTTTTGAATTTATGGGATTTTATAACTATGAATTTTTTTCAGTTTTCGATTCCCTTCAGCCTTTAATTGCTGGTATCCTTTTTGCTCTATCCTGGCCGTCCCGCCGTCGGCCCGTTCGAGCAGGATTCCTTCTTCTTTTGCTGTTGTTTTCCCTATGATGCTCAACTTACATATATCTTGTACTTTTGTCAGGTGTTCGGGGCTTACTGTAAAGAGAAGTTCGAAGTCTCCTCCGGTGTAGAGGGCCAGGTTGAGCAGTTTGTCGGGAGAGGCGGCAAAAGCTATGACCTCTTCCTCGATCGGGAGGGCCTCTTCTTTTATCCTGAAACCGACCTTGCTGGCCTTCGCGAGCTCGTGCAGGGACATGGCAAGCCCGTCACTTGTGTCCATCATGGAGGTGACGGCCCCCGAGGCTGCGAGTTTTTGGGCTTCTTTCGTACGGGGGACGGGTTCGAGAAGGGATTTCAAAAGCTTTTCGCTTGCCTCTATTTTTCCCAGAAGGGCTTCAAGGGCCGCCCCGGCAGAGCCCGTGTAGCCGCTTACGCAGACCAGGTCGCCGGGCTTTGCCCCGCTTCTGGAGAGGACCCTGGTTTTCTTTGCTTTTCCGAGGGCTGTTCCCGTAATTGTAAGTTCGTCGTGGGTATCGATATCGCCCCCGATAACCGAAGTTTCGCAAAACTCGGCACAGGCTTTCATGCCTTTTGCAAGGGCTTCCACAAAGGCGATTTCCGTGGTCGCAGGCATCCCTATTGCCATCAAAAGGCCGATTGGGCGGGCGCCCATGGCGGCTATATCGCTAAGGTTCACGGCAGCGGACATCCAGCCCATCTGCCAGGGGGTCATCTCTTCAGGAAAGTCCGTTGTCCTGTGCAGCATGTCCGTGGTAGCTACCAGGCATTCCTCCCCCTCCAGGTCAAGCACGGCACAGTCGTCGCTTCCGGCGCCTGCGATAACTTCCTGAAAGGCAGGTCCCTCCTTTCCTGAAGGGGCAGGTTTGAAAATTTCAGTGAGGCAGGAAATCAGGGCCCTTTCTCCTATTGACGATACCTTTTCGGAAGTGGAGGTTTTGTTTTTTATCATGGGAAACAGCTTGAAGCTTTGTTTAAAAGGGGATAAAAGGAGGACTATGATTTAAATAAACTATATTTTTATCCGACCAATTCCTTATGTAATTTATGTCACTTCTGAGGTAACATAAAAAATTCAGAATATTGGACCCGGGAATAAGTTAGGGTTTATTGTCCAGAGGGCTATAAAAGTTTTGTAAACTTCAAATTAATTTGAAGCTATTCCTGGGCTTCCTTTCCACAACATCCGGCCCGTTTAAACAATAAGCCCAGTTCAAAAAACCAGCCCGGACAACTCAAAAAACTTATTTTCAAAGCCAACCGAATATAATTTATATGTTTTTAAACCTGCCGGGCTTTCAACGCCACGGGCCGGGTTTGAGATTTACACTTTCCCACTTCGACCAGGACTTCACTTTTTTGAATCTGGCCCGACTCCCGGAAATAGTTGATGATTTCGAGAACCTGACCTCACGACAAAAAAATAAATTTGAAACGAAGGTGTATCATACCCCTTCTTCCCCTTCCTCCCTTGTCCTGATCCTCACGTTTTTCTGGAAATTCTTTGCCACCCTTGCAAGGCCCAGCATTTCTTCCCTGTCCAGAAAAGAGCGGGCTTGAAGGCTTTCCTGCATTCCGTGTTCCGGAAGACCCTGCTGGATCACATAGCCTGGATCCGCGTTTTTGACGTTTTCGGAAATCCAGGCCGCAATCCGGGAAATTTCAGCTTCGCTGCCTATAAAGTCCCGGATAACTGTCGTCCGGAGTTCCAGGCCCGTCCCCCCGGAGTCCACGTTTGCGATCGTTCTTGCAACGGCTGCCACGATTTCTTCAGGGCTCTTTTTGACCGCTGCATATGTCCCGTACCCTGCAACTTTCCCGTAGAGGACAGGATCATCGAGGGGAGCCTTCACGTCAACAAAGAACCTGTCCACGAGGTTCCGCTCGATAAGTTCTGCGGCCCTTTCCGGGTAACAGCCGTTTGTGTGAATCCCGACAAAAAACCCTTTCTCCTTTGCAAATTCCGCAAGAGGGACGATTGCCGCCTGCATCAGGGGTTCTCCTCCCGAAAATATAACGGCGCTTACAAAGGGCCGGGACTTCTCAATCTCGTTTTTTACGAAATCAAGCTCAACCAGATCTGGTTCGTCCAGGTAGGGGTGGTTATGGCAATAAGGGCAGCGCAGGGGGCAGCCCCTGAAAAAAATGGTGACTGCTGCTTTTCCTGTCCAGTCCACGGTGGAAATGGGGACTGTGCCCCCGTAATTTACTTTCATGCTTCCCTTTTTTCCTTTAAAAATTCTGTTTTTCTGTTTTCAATCATTTTTTAGTTTTATTCTTTTTAAATTTTCTTCTTCATAGCCCTCTCTGGCTGTAGCGTTTTCGGTCCATCAGTTCCTGTTTTTTACCCTGGTTCCAGCCGTCCACGTCCTGGAGGTAGCCCGTGATTCTTGAGAGGTAATTCACGTTTTCCGAGCCGCATTTAGGGCATTTGTCCAGAAGCCCCGGGGCCACGTAGCCTTCGTCCTTGCAGACCGTCATGTCCCTGGTGAAGGCAAAGTAACCTGTCTGGGTGTTCTTTGCGATGTGCATGGCCAGTTCCTGCAGCCCGTCAGGGTCGGGTTTTCCTTCCCCGAGCCATATGTGCATGATGTTTCCGCCGTCCACGATCGGGAAGAAGGTGTGCTCGTAGTTGATCCGGTCAACAAGGGAGATGTCCGCCCCGGGTGGGATATGGGTTCCGTTGGTGTAATACACGGGCAGGTCATGGGTTTTTCGTAAATCCTTCTTTGCACTTTCCATGTCTCCCTGGACGATTGCTTCAGCCTTTTCGGCATACTCCCTGTGCAGGAGGTCGGAGACTGCAAAACGCTGGGCTGTGGTCTCGGCAGGCGTCCTTGCAAGGGCAATTTCCATGCCGGTATCCTGAGAAAGTTTCTGGGCGTACATCTTCATCTCGAACATGGCCCGTATAGCTAGCTTGTAGGCCTCGGGAGACTCGTGCATCTGGTAGCCTGTGTGGTACTGCACCATCTCGTTGATCCCGATAACCCCTATGGTATAAACAAGGCTCTCAAAGTCCACCGCAACGGCCCCCTTCTTGCCCGTACTCGGGTCTTTTGGTTGCTGGGAGGCGAAAGGAATCCTGTTTTTCGCAATGAGCTTGTTCATCCATCCCCTCTTGATCCTGAAGATGTCCATGCACTTTTTCATGAGGGACTTGAGTTCGGTGAAGAGCTTTTCATCGTCATGATCCGCTTTGTAGGCTGCCCTCGGGCAGTTTAAAGACATGACCATCCAGGAACCCATGGAAAAGTGTTTCCCGTCTTTAAAATAGAGTTTATCAGTAAAATCCACATCATCGGTCGGATTTGCGGAAAACTGGTATGCACAACAGTTTCCTGTGACGATCCCGAGGGCATTGCTGAAGTTGTGGGTTTCTGAAACTTCAACGAGATCATATACGAAGCCGTTGTACTCTTCTTCCTCTATTTTCTTTATCTCAAGAGCATGGACCTTCCCATTGATCAAAAGATCGGCCATTGGGGCTTCTGATGTGTCAAGAACGTGGGCCTGATTTACACTCCTGTGTCCCTGTCCCCTGTACTGGGCCGGATACTTGAGTTTCGAATGATCAAGCCCTGTTTCCTCGATGGGAATTCTTGTAAAGCAGCCAGATGCACTCTTTTCATTCTCTACAAGAGCTTTTTCTCCGTACCCTGTCTGTTTATAGAAATTCTTTATCTGGTCCTGGGAGGTGACATAACAGGTATAGGTCTTCAGGTTGTAAGGCTCTCCTGTCTGCGGGTGCTTCACCGTTTCCTCACGAGCCATGTAGTTCATCTGTATCCCGATTCTCTGTCCGAGCCAGATTAATTTTTGTACTGCTTCTCTGGAAACCAGACGCATTCTGATAGCGTTTGCGTTGTGAGGGTACTTTCCAACCTTTCCTTTTTGAGTATTTACATTGCCGTCTCCTTTGAACGAGCAGGAAATGTATGTTCCCACGAATGAAGTCTCAACATTAAAGAGAAGGTCAGGTACTGATTTGCTGTGTGCCTCATGCCCGCAGCCAAGAGCTTCGAGGAGCAGGTAGAGGAGTTTGCTGTTGACAACCACGTTTGTAGCTGTTTTTTCTTCAGAAAGTTTTACATCAAAGCCCATAGCCAGAAGACACATTTTTGCATCTTCAATGAGGGCTTCCTCAGATTTTCCAAAGGAAAGCCTGACTGAATACCTTCTTCCACTGTGGTCACTGCACCCTTCTGCAAGGTAGTATCCCAGGAAACGGATAAGTTCTTCCGTTACCGGAATATGGGATGGGAGTCCTGGCTTTTTGGCATTTTTGATGTTGACCATGCCTTCTTCGATCACGAGTTCTTCATCGTATCCCGCTTCTGTCAACACCTCTTTGATGTCTATTGAACTCACTATCGGAAGGGAGAACTCCGTTTCTTTCAGGACAGGCAGGTAATCTCCCTCTTTTAGTCTTTTAGCGGATTTTTTCACGAATTTTCCTTCTTCAAGCATGAAGACGGGGTGCGCAGGGGTTACCCTGATCCTTCTTCCGGATTCCAGAACAATATTCAGCATTTTGCCCTGGTATTTCTGGCGCATGACTCCTTTAAAATCCCTGAGTGAAGTTTCCAGTTCGTCAAAGTTAACACTTGGAGTTTTTCCATTGAGTTTTGCAAATTCAACGCCCAGAGGATCGGTTTCTTTTCCTGCCTTTGCTGCCTTCTCAAAGATTTCCCCAATCTGTTTTATCCGGACCTGTCCGTCAGGTTCTGCAAAGGAGACAAATTCATCGGCTGCAAGGCACTGATAGCACGAAATACCCTCTCCTGCTCCCCTGTATTCAGGAAGCTGGTTGTCAAAGTAGGGGGTTCCGAATTTGGCGGCCAGCTCGAAAGTCATCCTGTAAAGTTCCCTGTAGGTCGGGATGTCAGGGTGGGCTTTGTTGAATTCCTCGTTTTCTTCCATGAAGTCCGGTTCAATGGAAATTTCGGGTTTCGGGAAACTGAAGGGTTTGCCCCAGGCATCTCCTTCAAGCATCACGTCCATAAGGGCCTTGAAGCCGAGCCTGACTTCTTTTTCAAACTCCCCGTAGGTCCGAAGAGGGGCCTGTTCTCCATTCCAGACTTTGCCCATGGCCACGATAGGCTTGTCTTTCCAGAGTTTCGGAACGCCAGGGGAGAGTTGCACGGAGGAGAAAACAGTCTGTCCGCCCCGGGCGCACATCATCTGCATCATCTCGTAGACGAACATCTGCATGAGCTGTCTGATCTCTTTTTCCGTCTTGCCCTCAAGGTAGGGGGCAAGGAAGGTCAGGAAATTGTAAAAGCCCTGTCCCCCCGCGAAATTCGTCTGGGCCGAGCCCATGGCTTTTACCGCGTGAAGGAAGGCCACCTCGGCGTTTTTGGCAGGCTTTGCCACGCTCGATTGGGAACCCACTCCGTCAGGCATGAGGCCGTAGTAGAAGAAGTAGCGGAGATCCCAGTCCTGACAGTTATGAATAAGCAGGCCGTCAGATGTGTAGAATGTGTGGCTCTCTTCGCTTCCATCTCCTTTCAGGAAGATATCATAAACGTAGTTACCTGTAGCCTTTCCCGTTTTGATCTCGGTTACTACTTCTTCTTTTTGCGGGACTTTTATTTCCTTAACATTTTTCAGGAAATTGTCTATATGTTCCTGCCGCTCGTCTAGGAAGCTGACCCATTTAGAGAACGTTTCGATATTTCTTCTTCCATTTAACTGGATACGGTATATGGTTTTTCTCTCTTCCTTTTCATAGAGTTCCACGATCTCTGGTTTCATTCCCAGAGAGATCAGGAGCATGGAAAGTTCCTGCCGAAGAGTAGAAGATGTCGTGGTGTAGTTTACCACACAGTCTGATTTTTCAGGCCGATAATAGACCGAACCGTCTCCGGTAAAAAGAGCTGAGAGAAATGCTCTGAGAGCTTCGTCTGAGAATTGCCAGAGCACTGTTGGAAGCCGCTTGTTTTCTGCTCCCGCAGGGATTTTAAACAGGTACCTGAAGACGAGCCAGGTCAGTTTTCCACCAAAGTATACCTGTTGTGCCCGTTTCCTTTCGGTTTCAACACCGTGTATAACGGTTGTTTCGGGTACGCCCCCTTTATAGATTGTCGCAAAGGAGTTAAGGCAGGTTTCCGCATATTGTGCTATGGTTGCAGACTGATGGTTTTCAGTGATTGCGAGGTTATAAGTCCCTTTTTCATCATTGACATTGTAATTTCCTTCAGAGACGAAGAAGCCTAAAATTGTTGCGATTTCTTCGGAAAGCTCGAATCTGGCTGGCAGGTCGTGTTCACTGCCTGTAACGCCTATCGTAATTTCTTCATACTCCGAAGATTTAATCCCGTACTCTGCACAGAGCAGGGCAAAGGTTTTGATAGGCATGATGCCCCTGCTGTACCACTGTTTGTTATATTCAAATCCAAGGGTTCGGGAAATTTCAGCATAACTCTCTGCTTTTCCGGAGTCTCTAACCTCTTTAAATACGTTTTCAAGTTTTCTAACGTACACGTTTTCGAGGTATTCGGCAGGTACATTGTTAAGAAGTTCTTCGATGAGATCCACGGTTTCTATTGGTGTCCCCCTTAACTGGATTCCAGGTATGGCAGGATAAAGCAACTCTCCCTTTTCAATCTCATCCGCCCTTTTTATTTTCATTCCTTCCTTATTGACCGGAATTCGGTGTTCCCCTGTCACAAGTACAGAACGTCCACTGCTTGTTTTTATTTTCAGGAGTTCTTCTCCATTTATCGGCCTTTTTGTGATTTTCTGGACTTGGCGGTATCCGGTAGGGGTCTGGATATTGAGTTTTTCCGGGAAATATTCATTACCTTCAATCGGAACTTCGTCGAGCCTGAGCATACGTGGAACCCCGGCTTCCTGCACCGGCACAACCATGCTTCCGTCAATACAGAAGGGTCTTGTGCCCATATATTCCAGATCATGGATATGTAAATCCCCGTTCAGGTGGAGATCTGCGAGTTCCTTGGGGATAAGGAGGAGGTTCTGCTCCTTAGACATCTTGTCGGCTTTTCGCTTGTGGGAGGTTTCGGCGTTGTTGAGCTGGTTTGCGTTATCCTTTGCGCCAAAGCCGAATCCGGTGTCGATTTCATAGGCGTCGTAAACGGACGTCCCAACCCTCGTCATAATGTTTCGCCACTCCACATGGCCTTTTTCAAGAAGGATGGTGTTTACGATTTCCCGGATTAAAGGGCCTGAGAGGAAGTTAATGTTCATCCCGCGGATGAGTTTTTCAGCATCTTTTGCAATCTCCTGGGCTTCTTCTCTTGTGGCGGCGGGTTTGTTGTAGAAGACCTCGCTGAGTCTGGTCTCTTTAAGAAGCTGATTTACGATGACGCTCCTGTCCCAGTTAACAATAAAACCGTCAGTGGTTCTTACTTTAGGAAGAAGGGAGAGAGACAACCCGTCAAGTGTCTTCTGTACTGGCTGGTTATCTGATAAGCCGGCCTCGGATTGGGTGTTGTTCTCGTTCATTTCTTTCACCTTCAGCGGGTTGTAGGATGGCTGGTCCTCAGATAGGGTGGTTTCCTCAGTCATTTTAACTCATCTTCAATTTTTTATTTTATTCTATTTTCTATTATCCGTTAGAGGCGGTTTGGCCTTTTTTCCAGAAGGTGGGTTTTATGACAAAATACTCTGGAGTTTTTCGTGGTATACATCATCATCAGCGAAGATTTCTTTGTGAGTTAAAAAAGTGGAATCGATCTGTAAAACCGGAGCAGTTGCCGTAAATACCCCATTGAACCTGAGTTCGGTGAGGGCCTCGGGAGTGCTCATGTCGGCAACTTCAAAAGAGACGTTGTTTGCTTCCAGGTACTTTTTTAATTTGTTGCATTTTGGACAATATTCGGTTGTGTAGACTACGATTTTTGACATCTTCCGGACCCTCTGTATTTTTACGTTTTGCAATATTCTGCAATATTCTGCAATATTCTGCAATATTCTATTAATATAAAATTTATTTATGTTGTAGGGGGATAAGCATACCGGACGCAAAAACGCATCAGGCAACAAAACAAAATAAAACCCCTCTACTCTATGTATTATTTGTAATATGTACTTTATAAAATTTATGAGTACTTGCAAATGTGTCTGGAATTACTCTCCTCAACTGCGCCTTTTTAATGTCCGTATCTGCAATTTAAAACAGGGCATGAAGTTATCGGAACGCACCTTTTTTGTTCTCTTATGGTCACGTTTCTTCTGTTTCTGACATGTGGATACCATGGTTCTGGCGCAGGTATTCTGAATGCATTTTAGCTTAATAATGCTTTTTTATTCCAGATCTGGATACAACCCCAATCGGTTTGTTATCATATCTGATAACAAAGTCTTTAATCCCTGTTTTTCATAAATCCTCAGCAGGCGGGGGCCCTGAGTCTTTAGCTCAGGGGTAGTTGACTTATTGCGGCCCCTGTTCCCGGTATATTCCCAGCCTCTTGATCCGGGTTATCCCGGCTTTTGAGGAATGGCTGCGAGGGGCATGTGAGAGGGGTGATTCTGCTGTTTTCATTCATGAACCCTTCGGCCTCTTTGGGATGACTGTCCTGAGCTTGCAAAAAATGTTATATCACTGGGCTCTTATTACCTGTGTGAACTGTAAAAAAGAGGTGTGACGCATAGAGACATTACTGGCTTCCGGATGCAAACCGCTCGATGATTTGCTTGAAGGTGGTTTTGAAAAAGGGATCGTGACTCAGATTTATGGAGTTGCGGGCAGTGGAAAGACCAATATCTGCATCCAGCTTACCATTGAATGTGTCAGGCAGGGCCAGAAGGTTATCTACATAGATACCGAAGGTCTCTCTCCTCTCCGCTTCAAGCAAATAGCTGGCGAAAACGCAAAAGAGATTGCCCGGAGTGTCATCATCTACGAGCCATTGAGTTTTGAAGAGCAGTACGCGGCCGTAAAGGAGATAGAAAAAATCGCCGGGGAAAACATAGGTCTTGTGATTCTGGATTCGGCCACGTCCTTTTACAGGTTCGAGCTCGAAGACGAGGAATCGGGAATCAGGAGCCGCAGGGAACTTATGAACCAGATAGGCTTTTTGCACGCCCTTGCCAGGAAGCACGGCTTTGTCGTGCTCATAACGAATCAGGTTTATTCCGATATCAATTTAGGAGGGGTCCGACCCCTTGGGGGTACTTCCCTCGAACATATCTCAAAGACCATTCTCCAGTTCGAGCGCACAGGAGAAGGAGTCAGACGTGCGATCATGATCAAACACCGGTCAAGGCCTGAAGGGTCAAGTTGCGCTTTCAGGATTACCGGAGATGGTCTTCGGTGATTTCTCTTTTAATTTTCCCAACTCTTTATGACTTTTTTAATTCTTTTTAACTTTTCTCTCCCTGTTTTACTCCTGAAAAGCTTTGGTATGAAAGTTCGTTCAAGTACTTTCATTTATTTGTGCTGTTACTCGAAGAGTTTCATGTGCGTTTTCTCTGAAAAATGTTTGAAAAACGGGTTGAAAAAAATATATCTGTGTCAAAGGTTTACCTTTCTCGTTTTCCCGTTATGAATTCCTCGGTTTTCTGGTAGGCCTCTGCATCAGGGTACTGGATTGCCGGGTGTTTCATGAAGTAAGATGAAGGAGAGTACAGGACCCCTCCGATTCCCCGGTCCAGGGCGAGTTTGCAGCAGCGTACGGCATCGATAACCACACCTGCGGAATTCGGAGAGTCTTCCACCGAGAGCCGGAGTTCCAGGTTCATGGGCACGTCTCCGAAGAGCCGGCCTTCCATCCGGAGGAAGCAGACCTTGTTGTCCTTTTGCCAGGCCACGTAGTCACTTGGCCCGATGTGTATATTTTCTTCGTCGAGTTCTTTTGAGAGCACGGACTGGACCGCCCGGGTTTTTGATTCCCGCTTGGAAGTCAGCCGATCCCGGTCCAGCATGTTCAGAAAATCGGTGTTTCCCCCCGTATTAAGCTGGTAGGTCCGGTCCAGCCTGACCCCCCGCTTTTCGAAAAGGTCGGCCAGGACCCTGTGGGTGATTGTGGCCCCGAACTGAGCTTTTATGTCGTCTCCTATTATGGGCAGGTTTTTCTCTTCAAAACGCTTTGCCCATTCCGGGTCGCTGGCTATGAAAACCGGCATGTTGTTTATGAAGCCCACTCCGGCTTCCAGAGCGCATTCTGCATAGAAGCGCACGGCCTCTTCCGACCCTACCGGCAGATAGTTAAGCAGCATCTCGGCTCCCGAGGCCTTGAGTTCTTTTACGATATCTTCCTTTGTGGCCTCGGCCTCCCCCGCCGGGACAAAGGTGTACTTTTCATCATATTTTTTCATATGCTCCGAGACCCCGTCAAGGAGCCTTCCCATCTTTACATTCACTCCCGTCGGAGGGAGATCAGGACAGAAAACCTTTGTACAGTTAGGGGGGGCAAAGATGGCTTCTGCAACGTCCTTTCCAACCTTACGGACGTCAATGTCAAAAGCAGACACAACTTTGATGTCCCGGGGCCTGTATCCCCCAAGGGTCCTGTGCATTAAACCGATGGGTTCTCTTTCTTCCTCGTTATTATAATACTCAATTCCCTGTATCAAAGAGCTTGCACAGTTCCCAATTCCTGCGATTGCTATTTTTATTTTCCCCATAAGCAATTACTCTCCAGTGAATGCTCTGATTTCCCTGATTAAGAACCTGCATTCCGTATTTTTAGGCGCATAAATGCCTCTTGATGTCGAATTATGCGCTTAAATATAAGCACATCATTCATTTGGCTGTATTTTAAAATCGGCATCTATTGAGACCATGGACTGTAATAATGCTCATATGCGCTTAAAATTTGGGAACTAAGGTTAAGAACTATAAGTGAAGGATTTCACATTGAATTCATAAAACCTTAGCAGGAAACTCCTGAGTTTTTAGATCAGGGGTAATTGACAATTGAATTTTCTTTAACTGGGAATATCTTATACATTCTATTATTTATTAAGTTACTCTATGAAAGCGATGCTTTAATAGATTAAGCTTCAATTGCTCTGAACATGCGTGTACTTACAGCAGATATCGGGACCGTGACACAGGACATTCTGCTTTTTGACTCGGAAAAGGAAGCTGAAAACAGCCTGGTCCTTGTCATGCCCTCCCCCACACAGATAATTGCAGAGAAAATAAAGAAAGCAACTGATGCAGGAAAAGCCATAGTGCTCACGGGAAACCTGATGGGGGGCGGTCCCTGTGCAAAAGCTATCAAAACCCATCTACGGGAAGGCCTGTCGGTCTATGCCACAAAAAAGGCTGCTTTGACCCTTCATGACTCTCTTGAAAAAGTACAGGCCTTCGGAGTGCAGCTCGTTTCGGAAGAAGAGGCCCGACAAATCCTGGCTGGAAGGGATACCAAAAATATACCTAAAAATAAAACTAATGATGAAAATATACCTAAAAATAGAACTAAAGATGAAAATATACCTAAAAATAAAACTAACAATATAAGTAAAAATAATGATAATTATCAAGAGGGAGAGGCTGCGCTTGAAATCGTCATGCGGGACTTTGACCCGGAAGCGGTTTCGGCGGCCTTTACTCACTTCGGAGTGGAGCTTCCCTCAAACCTGGCGCTGGCCCTTCAGGACCACGGGGAGTCCCCCGATAAAAGCAACAGGGTATACCGCTTCGAGCTTATGAGGGAGTTTATTGATAAGGGCGGGGAACTCAAACACTTTGTGTACACATCTGAGGAAATCCCGCAGGCTTTCACCCGTATAAGGGCCCAGGCAAAGGCCCTTGAGGAAAGCCTTCCCGGCACACGGGCGGTCTTCATGGACACGGGACCTGCCGCGATTTTCGGAGGGCTTCTGGATCCGGCCGCAGCCCAGCCCTCCCTTGTTGTAAATATAGGAAACGGACATACTCTTGGAGCCGTTGTGCTTGAAAACAGGGTAACGGCCCTCTTTGAGCACCACACGTCCCGCCTGGACGCAAAAAAGCTTCAGGACTATATAATCAGGCTTGCCGATGGAAAGCTCGGGTTTGAGGAAGTTTTCGAGGACATGGGACACGGTGCATATATAAAGGAGGCCCCGGGGTTTTCAAACATCCGCTCGGTCATGGTAACGGGGCCAAAACGGGAATTGCTCGAAAAACTGCCGGCCGGGGAAATCGAAGCGGGACTTGTGACAAAACTCCATTTTGCGGCCCCCTTCGGGAATATGATGCTCTCGGGCAGCTTCGGACTTTTGAAAGGTTTCCTTGAAAAATATCCGGAACCCTCTGTTAAACTTTCAAGCTACCAATAAACCTTATAAACTCCTAAGTATTAGGGTGTAAATCTTCAGATGCCTGAATATGTCAACCATCCCTGAGCTAAAGACTCAGAGTTTTTCTGCTGCGTTCTTATAATTATTTCAAAACGTTTCATAAATAATAAAAAAACCTATTAGTCCGCTTGAGCAGGCAAAGCGAGCGAAAAGGAATCCGTGCCGTTGCCCTTGCAGTGCAACTCCCAGTAAACCTTTAATTTACTGTGATCCTGATACGGAACCCGGGCGCAGGACGCCTTCTGAGGGGGAGTCTGCGGCGACTGCTCACAGATAAATGTAAATATAGGCAGGTATCTCTATATGCACATATTTCTGTGCGAACAATCCTGATGGATTTATATTCCATTGAAATCCTATTGATGAAATCCTATTGATGAAATCATTGATAAAATCCTATTGACGAAATCATTGATAAAATCCTATTGACGAAATCATTGATAAAATCCTATTGA
>JAQVBP010000038.1:3975-8870 GCA_028690255.1 Methanosarcinaceae archaeon | reverse complement strand
TTGATAAAATCCTATTGATGAAATCATTGATGAAATCCTACTAATATTTCCAATCATCTATTTCAGGAGAATCAAGTAATGGTAAGAAAACCAGGAAGTATGTATAGAAACGTGGGCCAGCGTTCCTTCACCAGGAAAAAATACATGGGCGGTGTCCCTGGAAGTCAGGTTATTCACTATGACATGGGAAACAAGTCAAACCCCAATTTCCCGGTCAAGCTGACTCTCCTTGCGGAAGAGAAATGCCAGATCAGGCACACTTCTCTGGAAGCTGCCCGTATTACGGCAAACAGGCACCTGACCAATGTCGCTGGCAGACAGGGCTACTACATGAAGCTTCGAGTTTACCCCCACGAGGTACTGAGAGAAAACAAGCAGGCAACCGGGGCCGGTGCTGACCGTGTTTCCAGTGGGATGCGGGGAGCTTACGGAAAGAACGTGGGCACCGCAGCCAGAGTAAGCGCCATGCAGAAGATCTTCACCGTCTTCGTTGAGAAGGAGAACTTCGAGGCCGCAAAGAAAGCCCTCTGGCACGCCGGGCAGAAACTGCCTACCCCCTGCAGGATCATTATCGAAAAAGGAGCGGAACTGGTCAACTAATCGGGCAGAATAAGGCAAAAATTGTCCGCCCGAATGCGACCGGATCGCCAACATACTAAAATACTAACATATCATGACCAGAGGATGTATTGGAATGTACGATTACGAAGAGCTTTTGGACCGTGCCATTGCCAAACTGCCAGATATTGAGACCACGGATGTTCGATTCGTAATCCCCGAGCCCAAAGTCTTTGCCGAAGGAAAGACCACGATTCTGGACAATTTCGGAAACATTGCCGACGTCCTGAACCGGGATCCTGATCACCTTATGAAGTACCTGACCCGGGAACTGGGGACTGCAGGAAAACTCGAAGGTTCCAGGGCTGTTTTCCAGGGCAGGTTCATGAGGAGCCAGATTACGAACAACATCCAGGCTTACGTGGACGAGTACGTTATGTGCTCGGAGTGCGGAAGGCCGGACACCCAGCTTGTCAGAGTTGACAGGGTGCTCATTCTGCAATGTTCCGCATGTGGAGCCCACAGGCCTGTTAAGAAGAGAAAGGTTAGCCAGGCCGAGGCCAGGGAAGCCATTGAAGAAGGCGGGACCTACGAAGTGCGTATTGACGCGGTCGGGTCAAAAGGCGACGGGATCGCAAAGGTGGACAGGTACACGATTTTCGTGCCCAGGACCAAGAAAGGCGATGTGGTAAAGA
This sequence comes from Methanosarcinaceae archaeon, assembly GCA_028690255.1. GTDB lineage: Archaea > Halobacteriota > Methanosarcinia > Methanosarcinales > Methanosarcinaceae > JAQVBP01. The sequence continues at coordinate 7,617 of JAQVBP010000038.1, read as the reverse complement.
TAAAGATTAAGAGAATCAGCGGAAACCTGGCCTTTGCAGAACTGGCCGCCTGAAGCCGGAATATAGCAGTCCCATTAAGGTAATTCTGATTCTCTCTGCAAGAACCAGGCAAAGGGAACCATAAAAAATCGATACACCGGTGGGATGCCGGGAAGGGCCTGCGGACCTGCGGAGTTTGCTCCGGGGTATGAAGCAGGAAGCCCGTTAAATCTTTTGATTTTTCGGGCAGTTCACACATTTCGGAACCGGGCCCCCGGGAGGGTTTCCCCGTTCTTATCCTCCAATTCAGATCCCTTTTTTTAACTTGCTTTTTTTCAGACCCGGATAAACATAATTAATAAGCCCTGCTTTTTTAAGCAATATTTATTTTAACCGGAGTCGGCCGGAAGAGAAAAGCTGTCGAAAAATCAAACAAATCCGGAAAATCATAACAAATTCATTAATAACAAATTCCATTATAACAATTTCGAGAGATTCAAAACCTGCCAACCCTAAAAAATTTCCGGAAATATCAGGAGTTACTGCGAAATGAGCCCTGAGAAAAACACACCATCCGACCTTTCCCGGTCCGGGCCCTTAGAACTGCTTTCGGTCCCGGGGCTTTCCGTCAATCTGCGGCATAGCGGAGCCCTGCTGCAACTCGAAGCCGGCGGAATTCTGAAAGGGGCTTTTGGCCCTATCCTGAAAAAAATCAACGAACGTCTCAGAGAGGAAAAACCGGCCCTGGTAGAAGAGGGAAGAATTGTCCCTTCCGCCTGGCTGCCCCCCATCCCGGGTCCGGCTTTCAAAAGACTGCTTTTTGCGGAAATGCAGCTTACGGTCGGAAAATCGGTTCCCGAAACCGTTTCAATCGAACTCACCCGTCAGAATGCGACCCGGCTTCCCGCAGAAGAAAGAAAGGGTGAACTTGATACCGGAAGTATAAAAAGAGTCATAGACGAAGCCCTAGACCTCGGGGCTCTCATCATCACTTTCACGGAAAACGACCCCCTCCTCAGGGAAGAGGTTTTCGAGCTTATCGAGTACGTGGACAAGAACCGGGCTATAGTGAACAGTTCCACCTGGGGAACGGATTTTACGGAAACGACCGCAAAGCGTCTGAAAGATACGGGGCTTCATGCCCTGATGGTGGGGATCTACTCAACAGACCCCAAAAAACACGATGCGGCCAGAAACTCGGAAGGGGCTTACGAAAGAGCGGTTTCGGCCATAAAAAAAGCTCTTGATGCAGGTCTGATGGTTGCAATGAGCACACACGCCTCCCCAGCGAACATACACGAACTTCAAGAACTTTATGCCCTTGCCACAGAACTCGGCGTACACGAGTTTTCGGTCTGGGAAGCCATGCCCAAAAACGGAAAAGAGCCCCGGCTTTCCGATGAAGACCGGAAAGCGATCCTGAAACTCTACCGGGATGTTAATTCCGGGCCCGAAGGCCCCAGAATGTTTGCAAACACCTACTTCGAAGGCCGGATGCTCGGGGCCATGGAAGGCCGACGCTGGCTCCATGTCACAGCGGAAGGTTTTGTAAAACCGGGCCCTTACCCACCTTTCAGTTTCGGAAACGTCAGGGAAGAGTCCCTCAAAGAAGGCTGGCAGAAAATCAGGACTTGCCCCTATTTCCAGCGGCAGAACTTTATTGCCCCCATGCAGGACCCGGCTTTTCTGGAACTCGTGGACAGAATCCCGGACGGTGCAAAGCTTCCATACGACTTTGAAAAAATAAACAGGGGCTGAGTTTTAGAGAAGCCCTGTATCTTTTTAGTCCGCTTTCGGACCTTTAGTCTGCTTTTGGATTTTTAGTCCGCTTTAGTGAACGTAGTGGCGAAACGTGTCCTTCCTCCGTGCTGTTGCACTTACAGTGCAACTCCCAGGAAATCTTCGATTTCCTGTGATCCCGAAGCGGAACTCGGGAAGTGCAGCTAGGAAGATAAACATTTACATAAGAGTAAGTATTTTTAAAGGGCAGTTTACCCGGAACAGGAACGGAAAAGGAATAAAACCTCCAATTCTTAATTCATCCAATAAATCCGGTGCCCCCTGATTAAAATTCAGCAAAAATTATTCAGCAAAAATTATTCAGCAAAAAATACTGCCGCCCCGAAACCCCATACCAAATACGGAAAAACGGCAGCCATTGAGGGAATTTATGAACACGAAACTTGACCCGTGGAGTTCAAGCGAGATCAGTGACTATTCCAAGTTATTCGACGAATTCGGAATTTCTCCTTTTGAAGACGTATTGCCCGAGGTCCCGAACCCCCATAAATACATGCGAAGAAAGGTAATCTTCGGGCACCGGGATTACGGACAGGTCGCAAAGGCCATGCGGACAGGGGCCCCTTTTTCAGCAATAGACGGCTTTATGCCCTCCGGGAAGGTCCACCTGGGACACAAGATGGTCATGGACCAGCTAATCTGGCACCAGGAACAGGGGGCCGATGCCTTTTTCGGGATTGCGGACCGGGAAGCTTTTGCCGTACGCGGTTTTTCCTGGGAGACGTGCAAAGAAATCGGGGTCGAGGAGTACGTCCTGAGCCTGATTGCGCTTGGCTTCAAGCCCGACGGGCTTATCTATTTCCAGTCCGAATGCGAGAGTGTAAAGGATCTGGCCTTCGAACTCGGAGCCAAAGTCAATTTCTCGGAACTGAGTGCTATCTACGGTTTTTCCGGAGAAACTAACCTTTCCCACATGCTCAGTGTGGCGACCCAGGCCGCGGACATCCTCCAGCCCGAACTAGAGGAATACGGAGGGCCTAAACCCGTGGTCGTCCCCGTAGGGCCTGACCAGGACCCCCACCTCAGGTTAACCCGGGGTCTGGCAGGCAAGATGAACATGTTCAGGCTTGAAGAGCGGGAAGACAAAACCGGCAGGAAATACCTGAGCGTCAGGGGAAAAGCCGCCCCGAAAGAAGCCCTCCAGGAACTTAAAAAGCGCATCCCGGGCAAAGTCAAGCTCTACGAAGAACATCTGGACGTCCTGGAATTTACCGATCCTGCAGGCCTCAAAAGCCCTGCAGGCCTCAAAAGCCCTGCAGGCCTCAAAAGCCCTGCAGGCCTCAAAAAGCTTGAAGAAATCGTCAGGAAAGTGGCTCTGGATTTCGGAGGTTACGCCTTTTTACCCCCGGCTTCCACCTACCACCGTTTCATGAGCGGGCTTCAGGGGGGAAAGATGTCAAGCAGTGTCCCGGACAGCCACATAGCACTCACGGAAAGCCCGAAAGACGGTGCTAAAAAGGTCCAGCGGGCTAAGACAGGCGGCTGCGTGACTCTCGAAGAGCAGAAAAAAGAAGGTGGAAAACCCGACGAGTGCTCGGTCTTCGAACTCATGCTCTTCCACCTGATTGAGGATGACAGGGAACTCCTGGAGATCAGGGAAGAATGCCTCTCGGGAGAAAGGATGTGCGGCTCCTGCAAGAAGCTGGCCTCCGAACTCATGCATGATTTCCTCAAGGACCACCAGGAAAAGCGGGAACTTGCCCGCGAAAAACTTGACGAATACGGGGTCAATTATAAGAAATGATAGGTTCCAATCAGAACCTATCGAATTTCATAGAAATCCAGTCAAATTTCATAGAAATCCAGTCAAATTTCACAGAAATCCAGTCAAATTTCATAGAAATCCAGTCAAATTTCACAGAA
>JAQVBP010000038.1:0-3875 GCA_028690255.1 Methanosarcinaceae archaeon | reverse complement strand
AGAAATCCAGTCAAATTTCATAGAAATCCAGTCAAATTTCACAGAAATCCAGTCAAATTTCATAGAAATCCAGTCAAATTTCACAGAATCCATGTAAAAATCAGGAAATAATCAGGGTTTGATCTTGCCATGAGTGCCCAGGAAAATCTCACAACTAACGAAAAAAAGGTCCTGCTTGCCCTTCAGGAAGTGGAATCCGCAACTCCCTCCGAACTCGAAAACGATTCCGGGGTACAGGTAGACGCAGCAATGCAGGCAGCTTTCCTGCTTGAGGAAAAAGGGCTTGCAGCCATTTCCGAAAAGGTCGTGGAAAGCTATTCCCTGACCGGGGAAGGGGAAACTTACGTTAAAGAAGGCCTGCCCGAACGCCAGATCCTTGAAGCGCTCGAAGGTCCCGTTTCTCTCGATGAGCTCAAGGCCCGCTTTTCTCCTCAAATGGTGGGAATTGCAACCGGTTGGCTTGTCAGGAAAGGATGGGCTAAAATCGAGGATGGGGTAATGGTCCCCTCCGAAAGTTCCGGGGCCGGAAAGGACGAGGAACTTCTTGCTGCATTTGAAGGAAAGAAAAAGCCTCTTGCCGAACTTTCCGAAGACCCGCAGGCTGAAAAGACCTTAAAGGACCTGCTCAAAAGAAAAATCGTGGTAAAACACGAAGAAAAGTTCAGGACCATTTCGACCACGCTCGATGGCCGTTCCCTTGCCGCCGAAGGCCTGGTAATCGAAGAAGAGGTCGCCCAGATAACGACCGAACTTCTGAAAAGCGAGGCCTGGAAGGACAAAAAGTACAGGCCCTACAACATCCATATGAGGCCAAAACCCGTCTACGGCTCCAAGGTCCATGCCTACCACCGGTTGATCGACCAGATGCGTCAGATCTTCCTGGAGATGGGCTTTACCGAGATCAAAGGAGACATCGTCCAGAGTTCTTTCTGGAACTTCGATGCCCTCTTCCAGCCTCAGGACCACCCCGCAAGGGACATGCAGGATACTTTCCACCTGGGAAGTCGCTGCCCTCTCCCCGGAGAATACGCAGAGGTCGTAAAAGCCATGCACGAATGCGGCGGAGCCCTGGATTCCCGGGGCTGGGGCGGGAAATGGGACCCGAAACTTGGGGAAAAGAACGTCCTTCGGACCCACACGACGGCTGTAACCGTCAAATACCTGGCCGACAACCCGGAACCCCCGGTCAAAGCTTTCTGTATCGACCGGGCCTACCGGAGAGAAACCATTGACCCGACCCACACTCCCGAGTTTGAACAGCTTGAAGGCGTGGTCATGGACAAAGACATGTCCTTTGCGGACCTGCTTGGCTTACTGTCCGAGTTCTACCACAAGATGGGCTTTGACGAGGTCCGTTTCAGGCCCGGCTACTTCCCATACACCGAACCGAGCGTTGAACCCGAAGTCTACGTGGACGGCCTCGGCTGGGTGGAACTGGGAGGAGCAGGCATCTTCAGAAAGGAAGTCACCGAACCCCTGGGGATCAAGGCCCCCGTTCTGGCCTGGGGAATAGGGGTCAGCAGGGTGGCCATGCTGAAACTGGGGCTCAAGGACCTCAGGCTCCTCTACCAGTCCGACATCGACTGGCTCAGGAAAAGCGAAGTGCGCAGAGTTTGAAAAGTCTGAAAAGTCTGAAAGGAGCAAATCGTATTTAGAAGGAAAAGCCAAATATCAAGTTATGAAGCTGGGAGCGGGAGAGGGGACCCCCGGAGAAACGGAAAGGGAAACGGACAGGCAAAAACCATCTCTTCTCCCCCTCCTTTCAGTCAACTTCATAGGGACCCTTGGCTTCAGCATCGTGCTCCCTTTCCTCGTCTTCCTCGTAGAAAGGCTCGGGGGAAATGCCTTTGTCTACGGGTTGATCAGTTCCATGTACCCGGCCTTTCAGCTTATAGGGGGCCCGATTCTGGGCCGCTGGTCCGATATCTACGGGCGAAAGAAGATTCTGCTCCTCAGTCAGCTCGGTACCCTGCTTTCCTGGATCATTTTTCTGGCCGCTCTTTTTCTGCCGGTTTCCGTTCTCCTGAATGTCAAATCCGGGATTATGGGAGATTTTCTGTTTACTCTTCCCCTTGCCGTCCTCTTTTTTGCCCGGGCCCTTGACGGACTGACCGGGGGCAACGTTTCGGTCGCCAATGCCTATCTGGCCGACATCACGGAGGAAAAGGACCGGAACCGGAACTTCGGGAAAATGTCGATTTCCACGAACCTGGGCTTCATCGTGGGGCCCGCTCTGGCAGGGCTTTTGAGCGTTACCGAATACGGAGAAGTCCTTCCCGTGCTGGGGGCGGTCATAATATCCCTTGTCGGGACCTATCTGATTGCGTTCCGGGTCCCGGAATCAAGGGAGTGCGCCCTCGAAAAAATTCCGGAAGGAAAAAGTGTAAGAAAAATCTTCGGCTACCAGTTAAGGGAGTGCGAAACCGCGAGAGGGAGGAAAAACCCGGGCTTAAAGGAGGTTTTACGGATGCCCCACATTTCCTACATGTTCGGGCTCTATTTCCTGATTTTTTTCGGTTTCAACCTTTTTTATACTGCTTTTCCCCTGCACGCGATAGTGCGGCTTGACTGGAGCATTGCGGAGATGGGAGTTTATTTTACGGTTCTGAGTTCCCTGCTGGTCTTCGTTCAGGGCCCCGTGCTTTCCCGGGCCTCGAAACGCTATTCCGACGCCACCCTTGCAATCTTCGGCTGTCTCCTGCTCGGCACGAACTTTCTGCTTTTGATTCCCGGAGACCTTTTCCTCACCTACCTTGCAGCCGGCTTTTTCGCGGCCGGAGACGGGCTTATGTGGCCTTCTTTTCTCTCCCTGATTTCAAAACTTGCGGGGAAAGAGTATCAGGGTACAGTCCAGGGTTTTGCGAGCAGCTTCGGGGGGCTGGCTAGCATAAGCGGCCTGATCCTCGGAGGCTTTCTCTACGGGACCCTGGGGGGTAGCACCTTTTTGATTGCGGGCCTTATCATTTATTGTGTGTTTTTGCTCTCTTTCAGGCTTCGGGGATTTGAAAAGGGCCTGAAGCCTTAAATTCGAAAAAATTTGAAGTTTCATACAGGTTTATATGGGTAAGGAACAAAAAATATCCGATAGGGAAGATGAATACTAAAAATAATCAGAGAGAAGCACAATGTCAGGATATGCAGGAATAGGGCCTATGGAAATGTTTTTGATTGGAGGGAGTTTGGTTATCACAGTACTCTGGCTTTTCTCTCTCGTCTTCTGGATCTGGGTCCTGGTCGACTGCCTGCGCCGGGAAAGCGATGAGGGGAATACACGCCTGATCTGGGGTATTGTGATCGTTTTTACCTCTATTATCGGGGCCTTCCTCTACTACATAATCCGACGGCCTAAAAGGATCCGGGAACTTGGGAGCTAAACCCGTAAAACCCGTAAAACCCGTAAAACCCGTAAAACCCGTAAAACCCGTAAAACTCACTGAAAAACAGGAGAAAATAAAGGGAAAAAGGAAGGGGTCGCCCGGAAAGTCCCGGGGTAATCCCTAAAAAATAAAACCGTAGGTTAGGTGGGATTACATTGCGTTGTAGCCGTCTGCCAGGTTGGTGTTTACATAGACTACGGCTTCGTTGGTGTGTTTGTAGCCGTAATCGTCCGTGACTTCGGGCAGCTTATCGGCTTCTGCCTGGGAGGTTACCACAACTCCTGCCGGGACGTACCTGCCGTCGGGGATTGTCACGCCTATGGCTCCGGAGGTGGGTTCGAGCACACAGTTGTTTCCGATCCGGGCCTTGAAGACCATTGCCTGCATTCCTATGAAGGTGTCATTGCCTACAAAGGCCGGGCCGTGGACCTGGGACTGATGGGCAAGGGAGACCCTTTCTCCCACATAGACCGAGTACATCTCGCCGTTTACCTCTAT
>JAQVBP010000037.1:16105-22076 GCA_028690255.1 Methanosarcinaceae archaeon | reverse complement strand
GAATTCCAGTAAGCCAGTTTATGAGGAGCAGTTGAGTCTTTTTCCTGATGCCCCTTCAATAAACGGAAATAATAATCCCACCTGTCCTCAAGTTCCTTTTTGCTTAAGGACGCAAGTTCCGAGTCCCCAAAATCAACCGAGGTTACAGCCCTTATTTCATTTTCCATTTCAAACTCGATAACGGTCGTGCGCCAGGAAAAAAAGTCCTGAGCTTCGGAAAGGACCGCCTGAAAAGATGCGGTGTTTACCCAGATGACTATCGTATGCTTGAAATCGAGAAACCTTTCCCTCATCATGTTTAGAATTGCAAGGGCTTCGGACCTTCCTGAGCGGCCTTTTTTCCTTATTGCGTCATCAAGCCCGAAAACGAAGAAGGCAAGCTTTTTGTTCTCTCTTATTTTTGAAGCATACAGGTCCGAGGCCACGGCCTCATTTAAAAGATTCAGGAGATCGGGAGAGTCCTCGCTCATATTAACAGGATAAACAAAGAGTTCATGTTCAAGCCTCTCTGTCGTCTCCGCACAAAGAGCGTCGCAGAGGACAGGTTCGTTACAGCGCACGAAAACAATTGTAAGGTCTTCCGAGATGCTGAGGATGGTGGCCAGTTTATCAAGTTTGAAAAGGTTCTCGGGCGTAAGTTCTATCTTTTTTCCTGTTGATACCATCCGGTTAACCCCCTGGAATTAACAGCCACTTACTGGAGCATGTTCTTCTCAGCAAGGATTTCGCGAACAACCGGATTCAGGTCACACCAGCTCCTGCCGTTTGTGTATTCAAGAACACTGAGGTTGTGAAGCAGGCCCACGAGCACCATGTCCCTTTTTATATTTTTGGAGTCAAAAATTTCCAGAAGCATAACATAGTCTTCATCACTTAACTGGTTCTGATAGGTATTTTTGAGGTCATTGACCACTTCTTCCACAACCGCCTTATCAATAAGCGTTTTACCTCTTGTGAGAGCTGTAACCGCCGAGTCCCTGATAATCCTGACATATTCCCTTAAAACCCCCCCGCTCATATCGATAATATGCTCCAGGGCTTCGGGTTCAAACAACCCTGGACTCACCCTTTTAGCAGCAATTTTCTTCATAAGTGCCCGCTCCGGGGACTCCCGATCCACACTGCCGTCCTGATTGTGGACCTTGATGTTAGGATACATTATATCGTCACTGAAATTCATCCGGATCTGGGAGAAACGATCTGAATTTTTCAAAGAGATTGGGAAGGTGTAGATGATCTTGCACTTCGGCTGAGCAAGCTGAGTACCGTGGTTTCCAAAAAGATCAAAGGCCTTTTCCGGATCTGACTTTTCCAGATTATCAATAATTATAAGCACCTGTTTCCCGGTTTCCTCGATATCAATGACCATATCGTTGATGATGCTTATTAACTCCGATATCCTTGGCCTGATTTCCTTTCTAACTTCTTCTCTAGTCTCGGTTTCATTTTTCATTCTGGCAAAAAGCTCCATGAAACGCGGAAACCTGACTCCAAGGCCAGCCCCAACTTCATGTGTTTCAGAAGAAATGATTTCTTTAGTAATGGAAGAGCCCCATTTATTTGCCCGTTCAATCAGAGCCTTTCCAATTTCGGTATTCTCTTCTCTGGTTCTTTCAATCAACTGGGCAAGAATAGAAAAGAGGACATCGGCATAATTGACATCATTGGAATCCAGCAGTTCAAGGATGTCGTAACTTACCACAAAAAAGTCATCACTCAAATTGGAAACGAGCCTGTTTAAAGCTGTCGATTTACCTGACCCCCTGTGGGCCGGTAAAGAGGATTTTAATAGCCTCCCCTGTCTCCAGACCAAGTTCCAGTCGGGTCCTGAGTTTGGAGATCCGGACCTCGTTTTCCCCGATTTCAACGTAGTATTTTTTCAAATCCTCATCAAAAAGGGCCTTGTCGGGATTAAAAAGGTGATAAACAGCTTTCAGATCATCAGTCATTGCCTGGACTTCCTGTAAAAATATTGAATTTTTAGATTATGTTCTGTGAAGCCAGTATTTATTACCAATATTATAAGAACATGATCTGTAAGCCACCGGCAGATTGAAGTAATAAAAAATATAGAAGAAGTTCAAAAGAATAAAAAAATAAAAAAAAAGGGCCTGAAAAAATCAGGTAGCCTTTATGTTCATATTAATGGCAACTTCTGCGATATCGGCACTGTACTCGGCAACCCTTCTCAGGCTTTCAAGAATCATGCTGAGTTCTATTTTATCCTCCCCGGCCCATTCTCCGGACTCGAGGGAGAGTCCGAACTGGGAGACTTTTTTGGCTTCCACAACAATATTGTTGATTGCCTGAAGGTCCTCCTGGCTCATTGAGTCGATAGAACTTTCGAAAACCTGCCTGGAAAGATCGGACATTTTGAAGATTGGATCGTCTTTATTCACACTGTTTACCATCTTTATGACGTTTTTAGCAATCCTGACAGCATGATCCCCCACGCGCTCGATGCTTTTTGTGATAAGCCGGTAGCCCAGGCAGTCCCTCGAATGAGCAATTCCTATTTTTTCAGATAATTCGATATCCTCGATCGAAGCTTTGAGCTGACGGACAGAAAGCAGGTAGAAGCGGTCCACGTCATCGTCTCTCTGGATTACATCTTCGGCGATTTCGACGTTGTGGTCCCGAAGTGCACTCATCGAATCCTCAAGCATGGAGAGGACAAGCCCGTACATATTCTTGATTACCCTTGCCAGTGGGAGGTCATGGTAGTTCAGGAGACACTGGAAAACCAGCTCGTTTCTGGACTCTTCAACAAGTTCGAGCCCGATAAGTTTCTGGCGCACGGAATCCTTGATAAACTTCCGGTCATAGGCGCTGAAACCCTTCTTTGTGGTCAGCCTTATGATGTCATATCCTACAAGGTAATGAGAAATCAGGATCCTAAGGTTGTTTTCCGCACTTTCGGAATGTATGTACTCAATTGTGGCCTTAAGAAAAGAATGTTCTCTTGAAGTCGCATTCGAAGACACGAGCAGAGTCTTGTTGGGCATAGGAGAAAGAGTAAGTGTGTCCCCCGCGGAAAGCCCGATATCCCGGACCCACTTTATAGGAAGAGACACAATATAAGTAGAATTACCTGTAAACTGAACTTTTCTTTTATCCTTGGTAATGATCGAACCCCCTAAGAGATTATACGTCATCTATATAGAACATTGAAATATATAAAAGTATCCAACAAGTAAAATGTGGTATGGAGATCTAAAGATAGGATATAAAAAAGTTTCACAAACGGAAAAGACATAGAGAACACTAAAAAATAGAGAGAAAAATAAAAATTCTGACTTTTGCAGGTAAACAGGCAATGCCAGTACTTAATTAATTATCACTTTTTTTATAAACAATGCTTTTAGATTCCATTTATTGTGAGAATACAACAATCTATTTTAATAAATTATATATGATTTAATATAGTTATTATGATGGAATTAAGATCAAAAGAATGTATTGATGCCGTATTAGAATCTCTCACAGCCCATGTAAACATCAAAATCAATGGTTCATTTAGGTACAAGGATTATTTAATTTTAAGACACGCTCTAAGGCACCTAAATGCCCATGAAAATCGAGAAATTTAGTATAAAAAAGGGACACAGCTTTCACATGAAAAATATATACCAGGGAATATAAAAAAAGATATATTAGACTTGAGTGATAAATAAAGTTGGTTGAAAATTTATACTCGATTTACTTTAGAACGGATGTATTAAAATTAAATTGAAAAGTAATGCATTTGAAATTCATTTAAAAAATAGCACCATATTAACCAGATATTAAAATTTGAAATTTTTGATTTGAAAAGGGATGCATTATCCAGGAAATAAACTACTGTCACGCCAATCCCAATTATTGGATGATTGTACTTGACGATGACACAATAAAAGATAAAACGTCATCATTAGATTCAGTTTCCAAATATATTATTTGTTGTAATATCAACGACATCAACTGAAGTAACTGTATAATCAGACAAAATCAAGATAATCTGGGCTCTTCACCGTTCTTTGTAGGTAATACGGAGTTTAATTCAAGCCCGTGTTGGTTTTTGTAAGGGATAAACACTCAAAAAATCGAGGAGCCATAATCTGTTTCATAAGAAATTATTCGGTTAGTGGGACACTACTTCCTCTAAGCTTCACCCGATAAGTGAAGTGCTAAGTATAACCGGTTCTTGGAAGGAGGGGATTTACCTATTAAATCATTAATCAAAAACAGAAAATTCGTAGAGAAAGTGCACTCCCCAAACTATCATTCCAGAAAAGCCGCCTTTACCCCGGATGTCAAAAAATGTGGCTTCTGCAGATATGTACGAGATTAATTTTGAAAGGTATAGATTAAAAGAATCAGGAAATTCCCGGAACAGGAGTTGATATCATGAGTTCTCTGGTAGATTTGATTTTTTTTTCAGATAAAAGGAAAAAAATCCTTACCTTGTTGGCAGATGGGATAAAGGACGTTGATGAAATCAAGACCGCACTTAAAGGAAATGCATGTGCGATAATGCCACAAATAAAAAAGCTTAAGGATATGGATATCATCCTCCAGGAGGGAAATACTTACAAATTATCGGATATGGGAGAGATAATTGTTGAAAAAATGCTGCCTTTAACCGAACTTCTCCAGGTCTTCGAAGGAAACAAGGATTACTGGTCAAAACATGACCGGAGCCCGATTCCCCCGCATTTGATGAAGAAAATTCATATGCTCGGGAAGTGCAAACTGGAAGAACCTGATCTGGACCACCTTTTTGAATTCCCGGAGAATTTGAAAGAGATGTTGTCAAGGACAACGAAGTTCAGGACTTTTTATTCGTTTTTCTGCCCCGACTGCCCGAAAATACAGGCGGATTGTGCAAAAAGAGGCGCGAAAGTGGACCTGATCCTGGATGAAAAGGTATACAACAGGTTGAAGGATGACTTTGGGGATGAATACAGGACGCTGGTTGAAAACAATGCTTCTATTTACATTTACAGGGGTGAAATAAAGCCATCCTCTTTCATTGTTGCGGATGAATTCTTGATACTGAAACTCTTCGGAAAAGAAGGAGAATTTGACCACAGAAAAATCGTAAGTTTCAATAAAAGCGCTCTTGAATGGGGCAACGAAATGACTGATTACTACATGGAACATTCTGAAAAAATCATATAAACTGCCCTCCGACCTGCTGCCTTCCGGTATAGGAGAAAGGGAGCCCTTGCCTGCCTGCGGACTGAGGTCAACTACCCTTCAAGACAGGGGATTCCTCGGCCCCATGTGCCCGGTTTCATAACAAAGCTTATCTTCACCCTGTTTTTGGCAGGTATATTTCCTACCCAAACCATTTTAAATGATGCTGTTTTTGCCACATAAAACAGTGGTGGAAAAGTATGCATCCGTTTCGCATCATTCCTGAAACTTCCGGCCTCCTGCGTCGGCCGTTGAGGGCCGGGGTTTTCCGAAACACAAAAATCAACTATGTTCCGGCAAAACAATAAATCCCGTTCACAAAGCCGGGTCAGACAATCCCAAAGGCTTTTCCCCAAATCAAACCAAATATATTTATGTTGTTTTTGAGCTTGCCGGGCTTTCAACGCCACAAACCGATTTTGATATGCCCATTTCTTCACTCAGACCAGAGCTTCACTTTTACGAATCAACTTCAATTCCGACAAACGTTGATGATTTCCAGAAGGAAGACGGTGCCCTCACCGTTCGCATAAGCGAGCGGCCTTTTCGTAAGAAGGCAAAAAAACTTGCCTTCACAGAAATCCTGCCTTGAATACTGGAACCGCTTTTTTGAGAGATATGTAAACCATATTAAACAGGTATAAGCATAATAAATAAAGCATAATAAATACATTATTATAATAGTGATTGTATTGTAATAATCCTTTTATTAAAATAATGGGTTTGTCATAATAATCCGTTTATTAAAATCATGATTTTGTTATAGTAATGATTTTGTTATAATAATGATTTT
>JAQVBP010000037.1:12717-16005 GCA_028690255.1 Methanosarcinaceae archaeon | reverse complement strand
TAACCTGCCGAATATATGCTTCATCTTTTTTGTAAGGGGTTTCGACGAGGCCGCATACGGAAGTTTTCAGAAGATAAAAACGATAAATATATATAGTAAAATAAGTAACCTTGTCCATTAAAGCGGCTGTAGAGCCCGAATAAGTGATAGATAAGAAAAACAATAATTATATATAGTAGAATATGCATACTGAGAACAAACAGAAATAAGGAAAACAGAGAAATCTGGAAAGAAACAGAGTAATAAAATGAAAAAGCTCAAACATTCCAGAAGAAGCTATTTTTGAAGGCATCTATTATTTGATATGATCTATTTTTTCATATAAGACATTTTTTTATAAGTATTGTTTCACCCAATATCCCAAAAATACCTTTACCAGTGAAAAAGAGAAGGATTATAAAAATAAATCAGGCATTATTTTAGAGGAATATAAAAAATTCAGGAAATCAAAAAGAAAGAACCCTGAAAAAAAGAAAGTTCCTGTAAAAGAAGTCAGATATTCTTTTTTGATGAGAGAAAATATTTGAGTTATTCTAAAAAACAGTAGCGGATATGCTATATAAAATCAAGGATAACTTGAAAATAGTCATTAGCTTTGAAAAGAAGAGGGTCTTCCAAGACCCGAAAAAACTCATTTTCATTAGGAACTTCCTGATAAAAATGTATTTTTCTGATAATGTTAATGACTGCTGGGATATGAAATTGAAAGGCAGGGATTCTTAAGGAGGGCCCCTGCCCAGACTTATAAAACAAAAAAACAGGAATACCGGGACCAGGAACAAACAGGGAAATTCTGGCCCATCTCACCCTGAAAAAAGGAGATTTTTCAATGGCTAGAGAAGATATTTTTAACGAGTTAGCGGATGCTGTGGTCGAAGGCGACGATGATATTGCAGAAGAGCTTGCACAAAGAGCACTCGACGAAGGGATCGATGCCTATGAAGCAATTACGGAAGGCCTTGCAAAAGGGATGAAAATCGTCAGTGACATGTATGAACGGGGAGAAGCCTTTGTACCCAGCCTTCTGCTTGCAGCCGATGCCATGTATGCCGGAATGGAAATTCTGACTCCCTATATGAATGTTGATGGAAGCGCAGCTCCTGAAAACGTAATCATCGGAACAGTGCAAGGAGATGTCCATGACATTGGAAAGAATCTTGTAAAAACAATGATATCGGCTGCCGGATACAATGCCATAGATCTCGGAAGCGATGTCCCCCTTGAACAGTTTGTGGACGCCGCAAAGGAACACAAGGCCGCAGCAATTTCCATGAGCACCCTGATGACAACCACGATGAGCGGTATGGAAACTGTCATTGAACAGCTCCAGGAAGCCGGATACAGAGACTCCGTTGTTGTAATGGTGGGCGGCGCTCCTGTTTCAGCAGATTACTCAAGCAAGATAGGAGCCGACGGGACAGCCCTTGACGCAAGCGTCGCTGTAGATACCCTAAACTCCCTTATAAGCGAACTTCCGGACTCCAGATGGGACGAAAAGACCGTCATTGACAGCAAAATGAAGTACAAGGAAATCCTCGCAAAGAAGGCTCCGAAAGATAATACCGACATCGGCCTTATAACCGCCGAGACCATCGTTTCGGAATACGACACTGTAGTACCCAAGTTCAACGAGACGATGACCAAGAAGGAAAGGTTCGTTTCAGCCTTCCAGGACAAAAAGGTAGACAGACTCCCCGTCGCCCCCCTTGTCTGCGGACTTGCCAGAAAATTCGTACCTGACTGCAGTTACAGGGACTACACCACAAAGGCAGAAAAGTATGCGGAAAGTGTCTATGCCGGTATCAAGTACTTCAACATAGACAACTTCGTCGGCCTTACTGACCTCTGTGTGGTTGCCGGGGACTTCGGTGCGGAGATCAGGTTCCCTGAAGAAGACACGCCTGCAGCAGTCGGGCATCTTGAAGACTATGAAAACATGGAAGTCCCCGAAATCAAGGAAGGCAGCCGTGCCTACAACCTGATCCAGGGCAACAAGCTTGCAACCGAGAAAGCCCATGAACTCGATGCACCCATGACCGCCCTCTTCGAAGGCCCTATGGTTGCCCTGACCCAGATCATGGGAGCTACTCGTGTGCTTTCCGACCTCCAGACCAACCCCGACGTCGTCCTTAAAGGCCTTGAAAAGACCGCCGAGTACTGTAAGGAAATGACCAGGATGATGTTCGAGGAAGCTCAGCCCGACAACCTCTGTCTGGTAACCCTCTGGACCAACAACGTCATTCTCGGCGCAGACGAGTACATGAAGACCGAAGGCAAGATCCTGCAGAACGAATTCGCCCCCCTCTACAAGGAATACGACAAGCCCGTGGTCATCCACAACTGTGCTGACGTCCCCCACTGGGAGCTCATCAGCAAATGGAACACCCAGTACTACAGCTACACCCATTATCCGGACGAGGTAGACAAGGGGTCCAGAGACCACAGGTACCTCATTGAGAACTACGGCAAGGACGTTATGTTCGGCGGCGAAGTCAGTCCTGTCATATTCATGGACAACAGCCCCGAAGGCCTTGAAAAGATCCGAAACGACACCGTTGCCCTCCAGGAAAGCGTCCTGAACACCCTCAAGGAAAACGGAATGCAGTCCAAGTACGTGATTTCAACCGGCTGTGAAGTTCCACCAAAGGGTCCATGTGACTCCATCACCGCCCAGACCTACACTGTGGCAGAAAAGGGTCCGGAACTCTACAGGAAGATCATCGGATAAGCCGAAAAGCCAGAATTCCCTAAAATCAAAAAATAATCTCAAAAAAATACAGGGGCGGTTCGTCCGGGCCGCCCCTACCTCAATTCCCAAAGTCCTGAATTGTTATAGTCACACGCGTGAATAATGAAACCGTAAAATATAAACTATCAAGAAATTTTTGTCGCATCTAATGCAAGTGTGACTATAGAATAAAAACGTACATGTTATTCTGTGAATAACAGGCACAAAAAATGAAAGTACACAGCACTTTCATGCTAAAAGATATCGTAAAAGAGGTGAGAAAGAGTGGAGCCCTTCGGAAAAACCGAAATTGGAAAGGAAGAGGAACTTACAGCGTTTCCGTATAGCAGTACCCGGAACTACAGTTACAACATGAGCAATTCCTCAAATGGCCACTTCTTCAGCTACTCAGTTCTTGAAAATTACCCTCTGAGATATGATGCCTGCGGAGACCCCCGAAACACCCCGTATACTCAGGAAAAGGGAGTTTGTCCGCGGAGAGGCCCGGAGATTTTGAAAACAGAACTCTGAAAACGAGACACTAAAAACAGAACTCTGAA
>JAQVBP010000037.1:10756-12617 GCA_028690255.1 Methanosarcinaceae archaeon | reverse complement strand
AAAACAGAACTCTGAAAACGAGACACTAAAAACAGAACTCTGAAGACGAGACACTGAAGACGAGACACTGAAAACAAAACTCTGAAAAAGGGACTCCAGAGCTCAGGGTTGTATAAAGACCCGGAGAAAGGCCTGCATAATATTCATGTTATTTATTCATGGGAGAGCTAAAAAATGGCAAGTGAAATCAATATCCCGGGAAATCAGAAAAACTTGATCGGACCGGCCGGAATGGACAATCTGGTGGATAGGGTCAGGAACGGGGCCATGATAAAAGAGTCCGTAAGCGAGGACAGGCTTGTAGACCAGCTTGAGCGTGCCGTTTCCGAAATTGAAGAATTGCTGGCGTCCTCCCTGGGCCCCAAGGGCATGAACAAGATAATTGTAAACCCCGTGAACGAGACATTCCTCACGAGCGACGGGAAAGTGATCCTGAAGGAAATGGATGTCCTTCACCCTATCGTGACTTCCCTTAAAAAACTTGCCGAATCCATGGATAAGGCCTGCGGGGACGGGACCAAAACCGCAGTGCTTCTCGCAAGCAACCTTATCAAAAACGCAATTTTGCTAATGAAAACCGGGATGCACCCCACGACGATAATCAGGGGTTATGAGCTCTCCCTCAGAAAAGCGTACGAGATGCTTGAGTACAGTATTAAAGAGGCTGGAGAAAATGAACTGCGAACCGCAGTCATGTGCTCGGCCCGAAGCAAGGGCGTGGAAGAACATCAGGCCAGGGAAATAACAGAAGCCGTCCTGAAAGTCACGACCCACCTGAACGAAAAAACGAGGGGCCGTTTTGACCTTAACAGGAACGTAAAACTCCTGAAAAAAGTAGGCGGCCCGGAAATCAGGGCCCTTGAGGGAATCATACTTGACGAAAACCCTGCAAGGGCCGACATGCTCAGGGACTTTGAAGAGCCTGTCGTACTCATCCTGAACTATGACCTCAAGATAAAAAGTGAATACCTCAACCCACAGCACAACCTGAGGATGGACTGCGCTAACACCGCCTTCCTCATTGAGGAAAAGAAAAAAGAAATCTGCAGGGAGATCGCAGAAAAAATCATAGCAAGCGGCGCAAAAGTCCTTTTCTGTGAAGGAGATATCGACCCCCATATTGAAACCCTCCTGAGGGACAGTAATATACTTGCCTTCAAGAAGCTCAAGTTAAAGGACCTTGAAAAAGTCTCAGACGCCACCGGTGCCCCCATAACGACCTGCAAGGACGAGATCACACACTATCTGGGAAAAGCCGACAGGATCTGGACCGAAAAACAAAACGGAGAAAACTTTGTTTTCATTGCCGTAAAAAACAGCGCGATCTCCACCCTACTCATCCGGGAACCCTCAAAATACGGACTTGGAAAGGTAGAAGAAGCTGTGGATGATGCCCTCAACAACGCGGCCTTTCTCCTGAAGAACAGGGGCATAGTAAACGGCGGAGGAGCTATCGAGTTCGAACTGGCGTACATGCTGAGGCTCTTTGCATCCACCCTCGAAGGAAAAGAACAGCTGGCAGTCCGGGCCTATGCGGACTCCCTTCAAAAAATCCCCGAGACCCTTGCGAAAAATGCAGGCATGAACGTCATTGATGCCATGACCCGGATGAGAAGCGCATATGGCAGGGGAGAGGAAGCAAGGATTGATCTTTCTCGTAAGGTGACGGCCGGAGAACCGGCAGTTTACGATTCGGCGACCATTAAAAAACTGGCCCTTGTTTCGGCCAGCGAAGTGGCCCGCAACATCCTGAGAATTGACGAAATAGTTCCCAAGAGATAAAATTTCCAATAAACTGGCGATTGAAGGATAATAATTACACAAAAAAAATAAAAAACAAAAAATAAAAAAATAAAAAACA
>JAQVBP010000037.1:9487-10656 GCA_028690255.1 Methanosarcinaceae archaeon | reverse complement strand
AAAAAAATAAAAAACAAAAAATAAAAAAATAAAAAACAGTTATATAAAAAATAAAAGGTGTGACAGATATGAGTAATTTTACTATGAAAACGAGACTCTTAGCCGCCCTTAAAGGCGAAGCTGTTGACAAAATACCGGTTTGTTCCGTAACCCAGACAGGAATTGTGGAACTCATGGACGAAGTGGGGGCAGCCTGGCCTGAGGCCCATACTGACGCCGAACTTATGGCAAAGCTCGCTATCGCAAACTATGAACTCAGCGGACTTGAAGCTGTCAGGGTCCCCTACTGTCTGACCGTACTTGTCGAGGCAATGGGTTGTGAAATCAACATGGGAACAAAGAACAGGCAGCCCTCTGTCACGGGCCATCCTTACCCCAAAAGCCTGGACGATGCAGCAATTCCCGAAGACCTCCTGGAAAGAGGCAGAATCCCGGCAGTCCTCGAAGCCATAAAGCTTGTCAGGGAAAAGGTCGGCCCGGACGTTCCCGTAATCGGGGGTATGGAAGGCCCGATTACCATTGCTTCCGACCTCGTAAGCGTGAAATCCTTCATGAAGTGGTCCATCAAGAAACCCGAGCTCTTCGGACAGGCCCTGGACCTTGCAACCGAAGCCGCAATCTCTTACGCAAACGCAATGGTCAAAGCAGGCGCGGACATAATTTCCGTTGCAGACCCTGTTGCCTCCCCGGACCTTATGAGCCCGGACTCCTTCAGAGACAGTCTCCAGCCAAGGCTTCAGAAGTTCTCAGGAAGTGTGGATTCCGTTACTATCCTCCACATCTGCGGAAATGTGAACTCGGTACTGGACTACATGGCCGACTGCGGTTTTGAAGGCTTGAGCGTCGAGGAAAAGATCGGCAGTGTAAAGCAGGCCAAAGAAGTCATCGGAGACAGGGCAACCCTTGTAGGAAACATCTCAAGTCCATTCACCCTCCTCCCGGGCCCCGAGGACAAAATCAGGACGGAATCAAAGCAGGCCCTTGAAGACGGCATCGATGTGCTGGCCCCGGGCTGCGGAATTGCCCCCATGACCCCTCTTGAAAACATCAAGGCCATGGTCGCTACAAGAGACGAGTACTACGCCTGAAAAGGCAAAATCCAAACAAATTCAAAAAACCCAATGAAATTCAAAAAAAACCAAAAAACCCAATGAAATTCAAAAAAAACC
>JAQVBP010000037.1:4283-9387 GCA_028690255.1 Methanosarcinaceae archaeon | reverse complement strand
CAAAAAACCCAATGAAATTCAAAAAAAACCAAAAAACCCAATGAAATTCAAAAAAAACCCAAAAAACCCAAAAAACCCAATGAAATTCAAAAATTTGTCACGCTGATGACAGTGCTCACCCCTCTCTCAAAAGCACTGTGATCACATATCTCCTGAAAAGCGAATTATAGTCCCTCAAAGCCTTCCCGGACAGCACAGATTTGCCATTTAACTGCGCTTGCCCTGGATTAAGGGACTATCCGTAAAAGAGCTGAAAAACGATGAAAAAGGACTTGCTTTGCCATTTTGCAGGAACCCTGACGCCTCGAACCAGCACCTCAGAAAAGGCACAGATGCCTCAAACCCATAACCTCCGGGCAAATAAGAGGCAGCCTGACCTCCATTAAAGGAAGATACCGGAAAGTCAAGCCCGATTTGCCATTTTCGGGTTTGAAAAAGGTACTGAAAAAATCCACGAAAACGGTAAGAACTTTTCACCTTAAAAATCCGGGTTAAAAGGTCCTTACCACTCTTTTTCTAAAATAGATAACAGCTGATTGCAATTATTACAAATTTTTTACTCTTTACGATAAAAGCCGAAAAGAGGGATGGTAAAACCATGAAGTGCATGATAATCGGAGGTTTTCTTGGAAGCGGGAAGACCACAACGATCAGAAAGCTGCTGGAAACCCTGGAAAAGCAGGGAAAAAAAACTGCGATTATTGTCAACGAGATTGGGGAAATCGGAATTGACGGAGACACGGTTTCCGGAAACGGGGTTGAGACCCGGGAACTTACGAGCGGCTGCATCTGCTGCAGCCTCAGGATCAGCCTGCAGGAAACCCTGAAGACCCTGAGGAAAGAGCACTCTCCGGACATCGTGATTATAGAGCCCACAGGGATAGCCTTTCCGGCGCAGATAAGGGATACTATAAGTGATATGGGACTTTCGGACCTTGCTTTTGCCCCTATAGTGACCCTTGTGGATGCCAGCCGCCTGATAACCGAGCCTGAAAAACTCCAGAACTTCATGAGAAACCAGATAGAGGATGCAGAGCTCCTTGCCATAAACAAAGCCGATCTGGTGGATAAGGAAAGGCTTCTGGAAATCGGAGTCTTTCTGCGCAGGCTTAACCCGAAAGCCCGGATGCTCCATTTTTCAGCCAGGGAAGGGGGAGAAGAATTCGAAAAGTTCCGGGGGATGCTGGGGGACTCCGGCAGGGAAAATACAGCGAAAAAAGGAGCTGAAAGAAATTCAATAACCATGTCCGGGGTTTCGGCTTACTCTTCCGAATTTAAGATCGGGAACCGGGAAATCAGCCCTGAAAATGCCATTTCGATTTCGGGGCAAATCCTTGAAAACATAAGGGATGAAGCCAGGAAACTGAACCCCGAGTTTACAGGCCACATAAAACTTTCTTTCACTCACCAGGACGCCCGGATAAAGGGGAGTGTGACTTCAGCCTATGAAAGTCCAGAAATTGAGATCCTTAAACAGACCGGTAAAACCGGAAAGCCCGGAAGCAAGCGGTCGAAAATAAAGGTGCTTTCGGCCCTGACGGATGTTCCCGGGGAAGAACTTGCGGAGCTCGTGGACGCGGCCGTATTAGGGGAGTTTGAAAACCGGCAACTTGAGATTGAAAAAATAAAGCAGACTTTCAGGCACACGGAAATGCATAATCAGGGCCTTCCTATGAAATACTGAAACGCGGAAAGAGGAAAAAGAGGAAAAAGAGGAACACAAATGTACGGAATTGCACTGGACCTTGGAACCAGCGGTTTTCGGGCACATCTAATTGATATGGATTCGAAAAAGACCGTAAGAACCGCAATGACGATGAGACATCCTCTTCCCGGAGGCAATGTCATAGACCACCTGGACTTTGCCCTGGAAGTGGGAGAAGAGGTTACTCACTGCATAATTATGGACGCGGTGAAAAAGGTCATTGAAACCCTGGAAGTGAACCCTGCCGAGATTGAAAAATTGGCAGTCTGCGGAAACCCCATCCAGCTCTCCCTCTTTCAGAAATCGGAGATCAGGGATCTGGCTTATGCAGGGAAGAACATGCAAAAGAGCCTTGGGGTCGAAAACGTGATTCGGAAGGCCAGGGTTTTTCCGGCATCTGAAATCTTCGAGGGCATCCTGGATATGCCGAACTGCAAAATCATTGTGCCCCCGGCAATTGCTCATGAAATCGGGGCCGATGCCCTGGCAATGATGATAGAAACCGATTTTCTTAACCAGGAGGAGGTTTCCATTGTTACCGATTACGGCACGAACGCCGAGATGGCGATAAAGGTAGGAGACAGAATCATCACGGGAAGCGCGGCCGCAGGGCCTGCAATCGAAGGGCAGGGTATAAGCTGCGGGATGGTCGCAAGTCCGGGGGCGATTTCGGACGTGAACCCCGAAGGGGCTTACTGGAGACTCACGGTCCTGGACGAGCGGATGGAAGGGCAGCCCGGAGACCTGATAGACCCCTTTACGGGGGAAGTTAAAGAAAAAAGCTGGATTGACGCCATGGGGATTACGGGCACCGGAGTGATTGCGGTAATTTCCGTGGCAATGGAAACGGGCCTGATGGAACAACCCCCAAAACTACCCAACGGGAAACTTATCCTGGGCAAGGGCATTGAGATTACTGAAAAAGATATTGCAGAAGCCGGAAAAGCCATCGGGGCCATAAGAGCGGCCCAGTTGACCCTGATCCTGGAAGCCGGGCTTCCCTTCGAGGCCCTGGAAAACGTCTACATGTCAGGGGCAACAGGGACCTATGTGGATGCCAGGAAAGCCAGGAAGATCGGTTCCTGTCCGGATTTCTCAAAGAAATCCGTGCAGTTCGGAAACACCTCGATAGCTCTTGCAAGAGAACTTGTGCTGGATGATTCCCGGCTTGATGAGGTCACCACCCTTGCCCGCAGCATTACGGCCGACCACCTGATGATGGCAACCTGTGCCACTTTCAAGAACATCTATGTCTGTGAGCTCTCTTACTGGACCGAGGGCATGCCCATGAAAAAGTATGAGAAGTTCATGAAAAGGTACAAATATCCATCCTTCCCGGAACCGACCCGGGACCCGAAACTGGAAAGGAGAGCCACAAAAGACATTGAAGGCCCCGAAAGTGCGGTCATCGATATTGTGGAGAATATCGGGACAGTTATCGAAATTTCCTTAGAAGAATGCCTGCTTTGCGGGCGCTGCAGTGAAGAATGCCCTGAAAATGCCCTGACAACCATTGAAAGAAACGGTAAACGATTTGCAAGCTGTATTACCCAGAACTGCCTGGGAACAAGCTGCAGGCGCTGTGCCGAGGCCTGTCCCGTAAATGCAATCGATTTTAAGAATGTCGCAATGCCGGGTGCAGACGAACTGCCGGGCAGGGACGTGAGCGAAGAACTGGCCTACTAAAATGGAAACATCCCTCCGGCCAGAGCCCCGACCCCTTTTATTTCCGGCTGGAGGAATTATTCCTGAAACCTTCAAAACCCCCAGGGAAGAACTAAAAAAGGAAAATACAGGAAGCAACAGCATGACAAAAATAAGTATTTCCTCAAAGTTCTGCGCCCACACCCATACTGTAAGCGGAAAAGTCGAATGGAACAAAATTATCGTGAAGATAGACACCTCCTGTGAAAAGTTTAAGGGAATCCCCAATCTGGAATTCCCAATAATGGAATTTTCCAAGACCCGGGAAAAGAAAATCATTGAACTGGCAAAGTACAGAAAAACAGATTGTTCCCGGAAATGCCCGATTCCCTATGCGATTCTTAATGTCTGTAATATAGAAAAGGGATTTGCAAACCCTTCGGAAGAAAACGAAGAAAGCCTGAAAAATTCTGGACAGAAAATGGGGATAACTGAAAAATTAAAAAGCTGAACTTCCCCTGAAGCTTCCTGCAAACACTTTTGCATATCCGGAAGTTTTCTTGCGGAAAACGCGTCCCTCCGACATTGAGTTTCATGAAATCTTTGAAACGGGGAGAAGGATTGTCGTTAAGCCATTTTATCCGTTTTAAAACATGACTTCACAAAAATCGGACTTGAATACTGAAATCTTCAATTTCTAATTTCTCTCAATAAAGGCGGTGAAAAAGTATGCATTTGTTTCGCATAATTCTTGAAAAGCCCGGCCTCCTGCGTCGGCCGTTTAGGACCCGGGTTTTCTGAACCATAAAATCAACCATGCCCTGGCAAAACAACAAATCGTGTTCAAAATTCCGGGCCAGACGACCAAAAAGGCTTTTCACCAAGCCCGGACAAATATATTTTTTCTGTACTTCGAGCTTGCCTGGCATTCAACACTGAAGGCCGGTTTTGATATGTACACTTCTTCACTTCTGCCAGGGCTTCTTTTTTGTAGCTTAAACCAAATTTCGGCGATTGTTCATTGATTTCAAATGGGGGGACGTTGCTCTTCCCGATCGCGCAAGCAAACAGCTTTTTCGTGATGAAAAAAAGAAAAAACCTGACTTCACGTTCTTGAGCTTTTCCCGAAAAGACAAAAAGGAATATTGTAAATTCTAGCAAAAAACAAACAAAGATAAAATACCGGAAAAAATCAGAGAAAAACAAAATAAAAAGTAAAAGCAAAGTGCCCGGAGCGTGACTCGAACACGCGACCTCCAGATATCTCAGGAGATTAAAAGACGCCTCATATTAAAGGTCCCTATGAGTCTGGCGCCCCAACCGACTAGGCTATCCGGGCCTGCAACACTCAAATGTACAAAGCTATATTAAAGTATTACGATTGAAATGCCCGAAAATTGACAATCTTACATAATAATTTGCATAAATAGGTAAAATAAATATGCATGTTGGGCCGAATTTTAAAGCTCCGGCCCCAGATAGCCCTGCCCGGAGTCAAAAAATATGCTTTTACCTGCCACCCCCCGGTAAAAAAATTAATCTTAACTGCCCTGGCCGGACTTTACATCATTGAAAAACAATATCAATAGCCCTATCTGCCTTACCTGCCCGCCCTTATCCGCCTTATCCACCTTATCCACCTTATCCACCTTATCCACCTTATCCGCCTTATCCACCTTATCCACCTTATCCACCTTATCCACCTTATCCACCTTATCCACCTTATCCACCTTATCCACCTTATCCACCTTATCC
>JAQVBP010000037.1:0-4183 GCA_028690255.1 Methanosarcinaceae archaeon | reverse complement strand
CTCTGAAATTTACTCTTAAGATTCACTCTATCATCAACAAAATAAAATTAGCCGATATGAGGAATTTCAATGATTCTGAAAGCAAACCTGATATCCGGAAGAACCGCCCAGCAGGGCGCACATCTGGAAGCAAAAACATACAGGGCCTATTTTGACGCCTGTGCCTATTGCGAATTGAACTTAAGCGACCTTGAGAAACTGGGCGTGTCCGAGGGAGACAGCCTGAAAGTCAAAACCGAGTTCGGGGAAGTGGTGGTATTTGCAAAAGTGAAGGACGGAAACCCGGAAGGACTCGCTTTTATCCCCATGGGCCCCTGGGCAAACGCGGTGCTTTCCCCTGACACCCACGGCTGCGGGATGCCGGGCTTTAAAGGTGTACCTGCCGAAATCGAGGGTACGGAAGAAGAGCCTCTGGACATGAAGAGCCTCATGCGCACATACAGGGAAGCCTGAAAAATTTCCCTGTGCCGGAAAATCCAATCAACATTTTCTTGAAGAGTTTGGAAACCCCCGGAAAAAATCTGAAAACTCGGAGTGAAAAGTATGCCAGTAATCAAAGACGCCGTATGTTCCCTTTGCGGGTGCCTCTGCGACGATATCACAGTCACTGTTGACGAAGAGAACAAAATAACGAAAATCGACAATGCCTGCATCCTCGGACACAGCAAGTTCGTCGGGATGTTCGAGCACGAAAGGATCAGGACCCCGATGGTCAGGAAAGCCGGGGAACTTGTGCCTGTCTCTTACGAAGAAGCCCTTGACGAGGCCGCAAAGATCCTCGTAAACTCAAAGCGGACCCTTTCCTATGGCTGGTGTTCGACCTCCTGTGAAGCCATCAGTAAAGCAATCCAGCTCGCGGAAGAGACCGGCTCTATTATAGATTCCACGGCAAACGTCTGCCACGGCCCCTCCGCTCTCGCGGCCCAGGAAAAAGGGTCTCCGGGCGCAACTCTTGGCGTGATCAGGAACCGGGCAGACCTGGTTATCTTCTGGGGCTGTAACCCCGTACACGCTCACCCGAGGCACATGAGCCGCTATTCCAGCTTTTCAAAAGGGCTTTTTGTCCCAAAAGGCAGGAAAGGCAGGAAAATGGTCGTAATCGATGTGAGAAAGACCGACACCGCAAAACTCGCTGACAAGTACGTGGAAATTGACCAGGGAAGCGACCTCCTTTTAATCACGGCTCTGCGGTCCATTATCAACGGGCACGAAGACGTTGTGCCTGAGAGCGTTGCCGGAGTCCCCAAAGAAGAACTTCTGGAACTTGCAACCCTCATGAAGGAGTCCAAATTCGTCTGCGTCTTCTTCGGTATGGGCGTTACCCAGTCCCGCTCCAAGTACAAGAACGGAGACGGAGTATCCTCTCTGATCTCGGACCTGAACCAGCACACAAAGGCCGTCATGATAGGAATGCGCGGACACTATAACGTGACCGGCTTCGGGCAGGTTGCAACCTGGGAGACAGGCTTCCCCATGGCAATCGATTTTTCAAAGGGCTACCCCTACTACAACCCCGGAGAGACCGGAGCAAACGATGTGCTTGTCAGAGAAGAGGTAGACGCGGCCCTCATCGCAGCCGCAGACCCAGGGGCCCACTTCCCGCAAAAGGCTCTCAGACACCTTGCAAAAATTCCTGTTATACAGATCGACCCCTATGCAAACCCCACAACCGAACTTGCAGACGTGGTCTTCCCGTCAGCTGTTGTAGGAATCGAGGCCGAAGGAAGCGCCTACAGGATGGACGCAATCGCCATCCGCATGAAGAAACTTATTGACACGGAATTCAAGACCGATGAGGAGATCACAAAGGACCTGATTGAAAAAGTCAGGGAACTCAAGAGAGGTGCATGAAGATGTCGGAAATCCTTATTAAAAACGCATGTGTCTGTGACCCGCTCCAGGGCATAGACTGTGAAAAGACGGATCTGTGCATCCGGGACGGAAAAATCGTGGAAAGTGTCTCTGCGAACGCAAAAGTTATCGATGCGGAGGGCAAGCTCACCCTGGCCGGAGGGTTTGACGGACACACCCACAGCGCGGGAAAAATCAACGTCGGCCGCTTCATGAACCCGAACGATGCCCGAAAAAACCCGGTGCCCGGACTTTCAGGCCAGGTTGCAAGGACCGATAAGACCA
This sequence comes from Methanosarcinaceae archaeon, assembly GCA_028690255.1. Lineage (GTDB taxonomy): Archaea > Halobacteriota > Methanosarcinia > Methanosarcinales > Methanosarcinaceae > JAQVBP01. Next base: position 2,047 of record JAQVBP010000037.1, on the reverse strand, counting down.
GGGCCCAGGTCGGGTACAACACCCCCAACACTTACGCAATCGGATACAGGTACGCAAAACTCGGCTATACCACCATCTGTGAAGCCGCAATGCCTCCTCTTTCCGCAAGGCACACCCACGAGGAGTTTAAGGAAATCCCGATCCTGGACAAGATGGGACTTACCCTGCTCGGGAGCAACTGGCAGGTAATGGAATACATAAGGGACAAAGAACCCGAAAAGCTTGCAGCTTACGTTGCCTGGGCCCTTAAAGCCTCCAGAGGCTATGGAGTAAAGATCGTCAACCCCGGCGGAGGAGAAGCCTGGGGCTGGGGCAAAAACGTTAGCGGACTTTACGACCCTGTCCCGAACTTTGACGTGACTCCTGCGGAAATCCTGATGGGGCTTGCGGAAGCCAATGAAAAGCTGAACCTCCCTCATTCGGTCCACGTCCACTGTAACAACCTGGGCCATCCCGGCAACTACGAGACCACCATCGAGACCATGAAGATGTTCGAGAAGGTCAAGTCAAGCCGGGACAGGCAGAGCCTGCACGTGACCCACGTCCAGTTCAACTCCTATGCGGGCACGGGCTGGAGGGACTTTGAGACCGGAGCCCCCATGGTCTCGGACTACGTGAACGGAGCAGACCACCTGACCTTTGACATCGGACAGGTCATCTTCGGCCCCGCCGTGACCATGACCGCCGACGGACCTGTGGAATACGCAAACTCCAGAATGCTGCACGAGAAATGGAGCAACCAGGATGTAGAGCTCGAAGACGCATCCGGAGTCGTCCCCCTTTCCTATTCCCCAAAAAGCTTCATAAACGCAGTCCAGTGGGCAATCGGACTTGAGATGGCCCTCCTTGTAAAAGACCCCTGGAAGGTAATGTTTACCACGGACAGCCCGAACGGAGGCTCTTTTGTGAACTACCCCGAGGTCATTACCTACCTGATGAGCGCAAAGAAGCGGGAGCAGGTCTACTCAGGCTTTTCGGACATGGCCCTTGGCAAAATGGTTCTGCCCGGAATCGACAGGGAACTGAGCTTCTACGAGCTTGCCATCATGACCCGCGCAATCCAGTCAAAGATGTACAGCAGACCTGAGAAAGGCAACCTTGCCGTCGGATCTGACGCGGACATTGCCATCTATGACCTTGTGCCGGGCACAATCGACCCCTCCACAGAACACGAAAGACTCAAGCAGGCCTTCAGCGCCACCGCCTACACTTTCAAAGACGGAGAAATCGTTGTCAAGAACGGCGAGATCGAGGAAAGCCCGATGGGCAGGACCTACTGGGTTAATGCGAAAGTGCCGGAAGGAATCGACAGCGCAATGCAGAAGGACCTGGACCTCAAGTTCAAGAAGTACTATACCGTCAGCAAGTCCAATTACATGGTGGAGGACGAGTACCTCCCGAGACCCGTGGAAATCGTTACCGAGGGGGATTTCTAAATGCAGCTTGTAAAACTGTCCTTAAAAGAGGCAAACAAAATCCCGATCGAAGCCGAGTACATTACCCCTGACGCCTTTGCAGGCAAAACAAAGGAGGAAATCGAGACCCTCCCGGTCTGGTACGGAAACGAACAGCACCCTATCGGAGACTTTTTCAAGGTCGAGCTTGAGGGCAGCGCTTCCGCCGAAGAGACGAAGATAGTGATCGAAGGCGACGTCTCCCGGGTAAAGCGCATCGGCCAGGGCATGACCGCAGGAGAAATCGAGATCAACGGAAACGTTGACATGCACTGCGGCTCGAACATGGCAGGCGGCAAAATCGTTATTAACGGAGATGCCGACAGCTGGCTCGGCTGTGAGATGAAAGGCGGAGAGATCGTCCTGAACGGAAACGCCACCTACTACGTGGGCAGCGGTTACAGAGGCGAGTCCTGCGGCATGAAAGGCGGAAAGATCACCGTCAACGGAAACACAAAAGATTACCTCGGTGAGCACATGTGCGGCGGGGAAATCCAGGTCAAAGGAAATGTCGGCCTCCTGCCCGCAATCTCAAACAACGGCGGGACCATCACCATCGAAGGTTCGGCCACCATGCCCGCAAGCGAGATGAA
>JAQVBP010000198.1 GCA_028690255.1 Methanosarcinaceae archaeon | reverse complement strand
TTCTCCGAAATCACCCAGAACAGCGGGACTCCTATCTACGAATAAGCGGACAGACCTGAAAAACGATCTGAAAAACAAAAGCGGGACATCCCTCCCGCAACCTTATTTTATACGGCATTTTATCTCCGGCAAGCCTTATTCTATTGAGTTTCAGATTCAGGCGTACTCAGTAAAGGCCCGGGATTTCTAAGCCCCCATCAACCGGCCCAGCCCCGCCAAAAAAAGAGATCCGGCTCACAAATCCGGGCCAGGACACCCAAAAAGCATTTCGCCATACCCGGCCAAATATATTTTTCATGTTTTTCAAGCTTGCCGGGTCTTCAACCCCACGGCCCGGTTTTTATATCCACCCTTTTCCACTTCGGCCAGGGCTTCACTTTTATGAATCAAACCCACTTCCCGGCAATTGTTCAGTGATTTCGAGTGGTGGAGACGGCACCTTCCCCGGCCCGGGTCAGCCTGGAGAAAGATGTGAACCCCACAGCCATCCGAAATACAATCATTTCCCATTCATTTCCCATTCCATTTATCCAAAATCCGGAACCGGGAAAACGATATTAAAGTAAAAAATCATCTGGGATACCAGAAGGAAACTCGGACCAGGAACATGGAAAATAAAATGGAGCGCAAAGAATTCAGGGAACTCGTCCAGGTAGAAGAGGCGAGAAGGATAATAAACGGGCTTCCGGCAACGCCCTCACAAAAAACAACGGGGCTTGAAAACGCCTTTGGAAAAGTACTTGCAGAAGACATCGTGACGGAAATAAACGTCCCCCCTTTTTCCAGATCCATAATGGACGGGTATGCCGTGAGAGCCGAAGACACCTACGCCTGCAGCGAAACTAATCCGGCCGGCCTCAGGCTCATAGGAGAAATTGCGGCAGGCTCCGGGAAAAAGTACAAGGTTTCGGCAGGGGAAGCAGTGGAAATCGCAACGGGAGCCCCGATTCCTGACGGGGCCGATTCTGTAGTGAAAGTCGAAGACACGGCACTTGATACCGGAAGGGATTCCGAAGGGAATACCGGAAACGATTCCGAAAACGGGCAGGTGCTCATCTACCACCCCGTGACCATCGGGGAAAACATAATGAAAACCGGGTCCGACCTCCTGAAAGGCGAACGGGTGCTTCGAAAGGGCAGGAAACTCGGGGCCAGGGAGATCGGGGTGCTGGCCTCTATCGGAAAAGAAGAACTCCTTATCCTTGACTTTCCTGTGGGAATAATTTCCACGGGAGACGAACTGGTCCGGCCCGGAGAAAGCCTTTCTTTCGGACAGATCTACGACGCAAACTCCTATACCCTTCAGGCGGGGGTTGAGGAATGCGGAACCGAAGCCCGGCTTTACGGGATTGTGGGAGACGACAAAGCGGCCATGAAAAAACTGCTGGAGGCTGCGGCCTCCGAATGCTCCCTCATCCTGACCTCAGGCAGCACCTCCGCGGGAGCAGGGGACGTTATGTACCGGCTGATCGGGGAAATGGGGGAAATGCTTGCCCACGGGATCAATATCAAACCCGGAAAACCTGTTGTTATAGGGGTTATACAGGGGGTCCCGATTATAGGGCTGCCCGGAAACCCGACCTCGGCCCTCATGATTTTCAACGAATTTGTGGCCCCTTTCCTGAGAAAAGCCCTGGGAACCGGAAGCGAACTTAAGAAAACGGAAGGCGGAGTCATGGGCACCCCCTTCCGCTCCGAAGGCCGGCAGCAGCTTTTGCCGGTGGGCCTGGTCCGGGGAAAAGTCTATCCCGCAGACAGGGGATCAGGAGCGATTACCTCCCTTGCGGGCGCGGACGGCTTTATGGAAATTCCCCCGGAAACCGAATTTATCGAAGCCGGGACCCCTGTTGAGGTAACCCTCTTCGGAGACGTACAAAAACCCGACCTCCTGGTAAGCGGAGGAAGCTGCCCCGGCCTGGACCTGCTTGAAGACCTGAGCGGGCTCTCTCTCAGAGTACTTTCCACGGGCTCAAGCGGGGGCTTTTCTTCGGTCTCGGCCGGAACAGCCGACCTTGCGGGGGTGAACATGCCGTCCATTGTTGGAGGGAAAGAGGAGAAGAAAGGGAGAGAGGAGGAAAAAGGAAAAGGAGAAGAAAAAGAAGGAGAGGGAAAAGAAGGAGGGGGAAAAGAAGGAGAGGGAAAAGAAGGAGGGAGAAAAGAAGGAGAGGGAAAAGAAGGAGGGGGAAAAGAAGGAGAAGGAGAGAAGAAAGGAGAAGGGGAAAAAAGAGAGAACAGAATCCTCTATAATGGCCCCACAATCGAGGGCATGGGCCTGTCCGCGGTCGTGCTCGTCAAAGGGTACAGACGGGATCAGGGCCTGATTCTGCCCCCTGAAAGTGAGATTTCGGAGCTTGGAGACCTGGTCGGAAAGCGGTTTATCAACCGGAACCGGGGTTCGGGGACAAGGGCCCTTCTGGACCTGAAACTCGCCGAAATTGCCACTGAAAAAGGCCTGAGCCGCAGGGAACTCACGGATTTGATTCAGGGGTACAGCTCGGGGGCAAAATCCGAGGTGGCGGTCTGTGACCCTGTTAAGGAGGGAAAAGCCGATGCAGGAGTAGGGCTCCGTGCCTGCGCTGAAAAAGCGGGACTGAAATTCGTAAAGTTTGCGGAAGAAGATTTCGATTTTCTTATAAGGAAGGAAGTTCTCGATACGCCGGAAGGTCAGAAATTCCTGAAGACCCTTTCCTCAAAAGAGTTTGCAGCCGGACTACCTGAGGGTATGAGGGTTTATGAAAGGACGGGAGAAAGAATAGAGTATTAATGAGGAGTTAAAAGGAGAAAAAAGAGATTAGAAGACATTTTTCTGGCAAAAAACCCTAAAATGAAGGGGAAAGAGCAAAACTATTTTTAAGCAGGGAAATGTTTCAGACTTCCCTCATTTTCTCATTTTAGAGAATTGCCGGACTTTTAATAAAGTATAAATACTATTATATTTATTAAGAGATATAATTATATTGAAAAACCAGTATCAATTCAAAATTCCATAGCTATATATATTTCATCCAACTATCTGCATAAAAACCCAGATTAGCGAATCTGTTTTTGACAAAAAGACATCAGGAAGTTTAGATTCACACATTTTATCCTATATTATCCTGATTATTCAAAATTATTCTACTTACCCCTTATTCACAATATTTTTCACTCTTAATCGGCAGGTTCCAGATGAGCAGCATACAGGAGCAAATACAGGAAATAGAAGACGAAATCCGAAAGACCCAATACAACAAAGCCACCTCCCACCACATAGGCAGGCTGAAAGCCAAAATGGCCCGCCTGCGGGACGAGGTTGAGAAAAAGGCTTCCGCAAAAGGAGGCGGAGAAGGGTATTCGGTCAAGAAGTCCGGAGACGGGACTGTGACCCTTGTAGGTTTTCCATCGGTGGGAAAGTCTACCCTCTTAAACAAGGTCACCGGGGCAAAGTCCGAGGTGGGAGCTTACGCTTTCACGACGCTTACCGTGGTCCCGGGCGTGCTTGAACACAAAGGCGCAACCATCCAGTTTCTGGACGTTCCCGGGCTTGTGAAAGGAGCGGCTTCCGGCCGGGGGCGTGGAAAAGAAGTCATTGCGGTTATCCGGAACTCCGATATGGTCGTTTTCCTGCTCGACGTTTTCCAGCCCAAGCACTACGATGTATTAATGGACGAACTCTACCAGGCCGGGATAAGAATCGATCAGGTCCCCCCTGATGTCGTGGTCAAGAAAAGGGACCGGGGTGGAGTCGAGATCAACTCGACAATCGAACTCGACCTGGACGAGGAAACCATCAAGGCCGTCCTGGACGAGTACAAGATCCACAACGCGCATGTCCTTATCAGGGAAAATATCACCGTTGACCAGTTGATCGACGTCGTCATCGGGAACAGGAGCTACGTCCGTTCCCTGATTGCCGTGAACAAGGTGGACCTGGCCTATCCCGAGTTGCTCGATAAATGTAAGGAAATGTACCCGGGCGCGATTTACATGTCAGCCCACCTGGGCATTAATATAGAGAACTTTAAAGAATCAATTTACAACCGTCTGGGCTTCATCCGGGTTTACTTAAAGCCCCAGGGCCAGCCCGCCGACATGGAAGAACCCATGATCGTTATGGAAGGCACGACCATAGGCGATATCTGTGACCGCCTGCACCGTGATTTCCGCCGGAAGTTCCGCTACGCTCAGGTCTGGGGGGACTCTGCAAAACACCCCGGACAGCGGCTAGGACTGGACCACTATCTGGAGGATGAAGATATACTGACCGTAATTATCCAGAAATAATAAGTGAACTACCGCTCGGCTAAAGACCGACCGGCTTCCTGCTTCATACCCCGGAGCAACCTCCACCAGTCCACAGGCTCTTCCCGCCGTCCCGGCGGTGTATCTTTAAATAGTTCTCTTTCGCTTGGTTATCGCAAAAGTGAGTAAGATTAAAATGCATTATTAATATTAATATTTTGGTATTAAACCTTATATTGAAAAGTGGACGCTTATATCCCCTGAGCTAAAGACTCAGGGGTTTTACGCTGCGTTCTATAAATAAATAAATAAATAAATAAATAAATAAATAAATAAATAAATAAATAAATAAATAAATAAATAAATAAATAAATAAATAAA
>JAQVBP010000197.1 GCA_028690255.1 Methanosarcinaceae archaeon | reverse complement strand
ATGGACAAGTACGAGCAGGTAATCGAGCTGGCCAAGAGGCGCGGCTTTCTCTGGAACTCTTTTGAACTGTACGGCGGGAGCCGGGGTTTTTACGATTACGGGCCCCTCGGAAGCACCCTGAAGCGACGGATCGAGCAGATCTGGAGGGAGTTTTACATCATTCAGGAAGGCTTTATGGAAATCGAGTGCCCGACCATAGGGATTGAAGACGTCTTTGTAGCTTCCGGGCATGTGGGCGGGTTTTCGGACCCTCTCTGTGAATGCAAGAAGTGCGGGGAAGCTTTCCGGGCCGACCATCTTGTGGAGAACGTTATGGCTGCGGCCGGGACCCTGAACGCGGAGCAGCTCACGCAGGTTATTAAGGAGAAGGGAATCACCTGCCCCGAATGCGGGGGGGAGTTTAACGATGCCTATGAATTTAACCTGATGTTCAAGACCACAATCGGGCCCGGGACTGGCAGGCAGGGTTATCTCAGGCCTGAGACGGCCCAGGGGATGTTCGTGGACTTCCAGAGGTTGTCCAGGTTCTACAGGGAAAAACTGCCTTTCGGGGCTGTCCAGATCGGGAAATCCTACAGGAACGAAATTGCCCCGAGACAGGGCGTAATCAGGCTCAGGGAATTTACCCAGGCCGAGTGTGAGATCTTTACCGATCCCAGAAATAAGACCCACCCGAACTTTGAGCGTTTCGCGGACAGGGAACTAACCCTCTATTCCCGGGAAGGACAGGAGAAGGGCGAATCTGTCCGGATGACCGTCCGGGAAGCAGTCGAGAAGGGAATAATTGCTCACGAGTTTCTGGGCTATAACCTCGCACTTACAAACGAGTTTTTGACAAAAATCGGGGTGGACCCGGCAAGGCTCAGGTTCAGGCAGCACCTGAAAGATGAGATGGCCCATTATGCCATCGACTGCTGGGACGCCGAGATCGAGATGGACCGCTTCGGCTGGGTCGAGACCGTGGGAATCGCTGACAGGACAGACTATGACCTGAAAGCCCACTCGAAGGTCAGCAAGACCGAACTTGCAGTCTACGTGGAATACCCGGAACCCAGGATGGTTACAAGCTTTGTCGTGAAGCCGAACATGGGCAAACTCGGGCCCGTTTTCAAGGGGAAGGCAAAGGCCGTTTCCGAAGCTCTCAAAGCGCTCTCCGAAGAAGAACTTTCCAGGGACGAGATCAAAATTTCCGTGGACGGCGAGGATATCACGGTCAGCTCCGACATGGTGGACTTTGCGGAAGAAACCGTTAAGGTCAGCGGGGAAACCGTCGTGCCTCACGTAATCGAGCCTTCCTACGGGATTGACAGGATCTTCTACGGGACGATGGAACACGCCTTTGAAGCAGAAGACGTGGCCGTAAAGGCAGCCGAGTCCGGGCTTAAAGGAGCGGGGGGAGCAAGGGACGTAAACGCAGAAAATTTAATGGGTGCAGTCGAAGCAGAGGGCGAAGCTGAAGGAGAAACAGAAGAAGAGACCCGGATTGTTATGCGCTTTTCAAGTGCTGTTGCCCCTGTCCAGGTGGCGGTCCTCCCGCTCATGACCCGGAAAGAACTCGTAGACCCCTCAAAGGAAATCCTGGCAAAGCTCAGGGAAAAGAACCTCCTGGTAGCCTACGACGATTCCGGGACCATCGGGCGCCGTTACCGGAGAAACGACGAAATCGGAACTCCCTACTCCGTCACCGTGGACTATGCAAGCCTTGAAGACAAAACCGTTACAATCAGGGACAGGGACTCCATGCGGCAGATCCGGGCTCCGGTCGAAGGGATCGAAGACCTGCTCTATGAAATGATTTACAGGGGCAGAAAGTTCGAGTCTGCGGGTGAACCCTTTAATTTCTGAATAATTTCTGAAATCAAAAAGCAGGCCCTTTGAATTTCGAGTCTGATTTTTGAGGCTGCGGGAAAAGCCTGTAAACCCGCGGCAAAACTTTTCATTATCGGTAACTTTTTTTATAGATTGGGATATGCAGAGTTACTTAATAGAGATAATAATACAGAATTAAAAAAGGGCTAAAAGACAGAACTAAAAAAGGGCTAAAAGACAGAACTAAAAAAGGGCTAAAAGACAGAACTAAAAAAGGGCTAAAAGACAGAACTAAAAAAGGGCCACAAAATGAGCGACAATTTTTTCACAGACGGGGCTTCCTGCATCAAGCACCCCCTTATTAAACCCGATACCGTACAGCAGAGACTTTACCAGTTGAACCTGGCCGGAAAAGCCCTTGAGGGCCCGAGTCTGGTCGTGCTTCCGACTGGGCTTGGAAAAACCATCATAGCCCTTTTTGTCATTGCCTCGCGGCTCCAGCGTTTCGGGGGAAAGGCCCTTCTCCTGTCTCCGACAAAACCGCTTGTCGAGCAGCACGCTTCTTTTTTTAAAAGGGTCATGAACCTGCCGGAAGCTGAGGTCCTGACCTTTACGGGAAGCCTGGCCCCCGCGAAGCGAAAGGAACTCTGGGAGCGGGGTAAGCTCATCGTCGCCACTCCGCAGGTTATCGAAAATGACATCCTGACAAAGCGGATAAGCCTGGAAGACGTCACCCACATAACCTTTGACGAGGCGCACAGAGCTGTCGGAAACTACGCTTATACATTCATTGCGGAAAAGTACTTTGAAAACGCTAAAAGCCCCCATGTCCTGGGAATAACCGCAAGTCCCGGGAGCAACGACGAGAAGATCTCCGAGGTATGCGAGGCCCTGCATATTGAAAATGTGGCTGTTAAGACCGAGCAGGACAGGGACGTTAAGCCCTACGTGCAGGAGAAGGACCTTGAGTGGGTGAAGGTGGGCCTCCCGGAGGAGATGGCAAAAATCCGGGACGAGCTTGAGAAGATTGTGGAAGAACGTCTGGCAAAGGTCGAGGAACTGGGCTTTTCGGCAGGGCATGGAAAGTACGTTTCCAAAACAGACTTACTGGGTTTGCAAAAGCGACTTCAGGGGGAACTCCGGGAAGGGGGGAACCCGGCTGTTTTTACGGCTCTTTCGGTTGTTGCCGAGGTCATGAAGGTAAACCACGCTGTGGAACTTGTGGAGACCCAGGGGCTTGAAGCTCTCAAAAAGTACCTGGAAAAACTGGAGGCTGAGGCTTCGTCAAGGGGGGCGAGCAAGGCTTCCCGGAGGCTCATGGGGGACCTCTGCATGCGCAAGGTTATTCACTCCCTGAAAGATTTCAGTGTTGAACATCCGAAAATCGAGTGTACGCAGAATATAGTGGCCGACCAGCTTGAGGGCAACCCTGATTCTAGGGTAATCGTTTTTACAAATTACAGGGATACGGCCGAGATGGTGGTAGCAGCCCTGGCGGAGCTTCCGGGAATTTCTCCGGTCCGTTTTGTGGGGCAGAGTTCCCGCTATAAGGATAAGGGGCTTTCCCAGAAGAAACAGGTGGAAATCATCGAGAAGTTCAGAGCCGGGGAATACAACGTCCTTGTGGCAACCTCCGTTGCGGAAGAGGGGCTGGACATCCCTTCGACGGACCTGGTGCTTTTTTACGAGCCCATCCCCTCGGAGATCCGGAGTATCCAGAGGAAGGGCAGGACCGGCAGGCAGCGCAAAGGACGGGTTGTCGTGCTTGTTACAAAGGGGACAAGAGACGAGGCCTATTACTGGAGCAGCAAAAACAAGGAAAAAAGAATGCTGAACAGTATGCAGGGCCTGCAGGAAACCCTGGGGCCGAAAAAAGAGCCGGCGTTTGAAGTGCCGGAACTCGTGGCGTTTGAGGAAGGGACCGGAGAGGAAATTAGCGGGATTGAAATTAAGGGAGAGGGAATTCGAGGGAAGGGAATTAAAGGAGATGGAATTTTTGGGGGGGAAATCAAAGGAGAGGAACTTTTTTGGGAGGATATCAAAGGAGAGGGAATTAAAGGGAAGGAAGAAAGCCCTGAAAAGCAAAGAACTCTGGGAGATTTCAAAGTTTCACCCGAAACAGGGGGTGGGGGCAGCCTGAGGGTGGTCGTGGATCACCGGGAAACCAAAAGCGGGGTTGCAAAGGCCCTGGACCGGCTGGGGTTGGAACTCAGTTTTGCGGCTCTCGAAGTGGGCGACTACGTTGTTAGCGACAGGGTGGCGGTCGAGAGGAAGCGTACTGATGACTTTGCAAGTTCGCTTATCGACGGGAAACGCAACCTTTTTGCCCAGCTTTCGGACCTGGCCCGGGTCTATGGAAAACCCGTCCTTATAATCGAAGGGAACGAACTCTTTACGGCCAGGCAGCTTTCTCCCGGGGCTATCTACGGAGCCCTGGCCTCCATTGCACTCGACTTCGGAATCTCGATCCTCTACTCCAGGGACGAGGAGGAGACGGCTTCTATTTTGAAAATACTTGCAAAAAGGGAACAGATCACGGAAAAGCATGAGGTCAACCCCCACGGAAAAAAATCGTCCGGAACCCTCGCGGAGCAGCAGGAGTACCTGGTATCTTCGATCTCGAACATTGGCCCGAAAGCTGCCAGAAACCTGCTTTTACATTTCGGAACCGTGGAGGCAATCATGCGAACGGATCCGGAAGAGCTGAAAAAAGTAAAGCTGATCGGGCCAAAGACCGCGGCCAGGATCCTGGAAGTCGTGAAGACTCCTTATAAGAGCTGAAGCTTCTGAAAACAGACTCTCTCAAAAA
>JAQVBP010000036.1:20984-22276 GCA_028690255.1 Methanosarcinaceae archaeon | reverse complement strand
ACAGATTTTAAATATTTTTGTAAATCCCACCATTTATATACTGACAGATCAAATTTCGGATAAATTTTTTTCAATTCTCTGGTTTTAAATGGGGGGTATTTCTACGTCAGGTTTCGGGTCAGGCCTTACTGAAAGGATCACTCTTCCGGGGGAGGACGAGTCTGCGGTTTGCGGGCTTCAGGTCCGTTTTTCTGCATCCGTTATTCTTTTTACGGTAATCTTACTGCTTTCCGCGGTTTCGGTTACCGGCATCCTGGAAGAACTGAAAGTGAACAGCTTCACGGCCGAGGTTTTGGGGGTTGTGGAGGCAGCCGAACAGCTTTCCCTGCGGGGGGAGGGAAGTTCCGTCACTTTCGAACTTGAGGTCCCGGGGAGTATGGGCGTGGGGTTCGGGGCCCTTCCGGGAAAGGAAGCCGACTGGCCGGAGGCTGCGGACAACTATTATATTACGGCCGGGGGAAAGTCCCGATTTTTTGCCACAAACAGCCTCTTTTCAAATTCCGAATTGAAAGGCCCGGCGGTTTTCGGGCCGGGAAAGTACAGATTGCGGCTTTCGAGTGAAAAGGATGCGGATTCAGGAAAATTGTTTATACTGATCTCGGAGGCAGGGGGACTTTGAAAGGGAAAAACCCGCCCCACAAACACCGAAACTTTTCAGGAGACGAAACCGCCTGGGCGGATTTTCTCCTCTCAAAGGCGGCCCTTATCCTTGCGAGCTTCGTCCTTTTTGCAGCCCTTTTCCAGCTTGCGGCCGGTTTTCGGGAAGTGGAAAGCCAGGAGGCCCTTGAGGGGCTTGCCAGGGATTTCAAGGCGGCCGTGGACGAAGCCGGGACCGGGAATTTCCAGGAAGGGGCGGAGTCAGGCCCCGAGACATTTTTCTACTATTTTAATGAAAACTTCCCGGTTCGGGAAAGAGGAAATACTGGCCCCCTTTTAGACCGGGAGCTTGAAGTCCGGGTCTCCGGGGAATACGTCAGGCTGGATTCCGGCCTTGATGGAAAACCACTCCGGGCGGTAAAGCCGTTTACGTTTCTGACCCTGCCTCTGGATGAGGTGAAACTCCGGGAGAAACTCCGGGCCCGGTTCGGGGCTGAAGGGACAAAGGAGAGGCCGGTTTCGGCGGACTATACGGAAGTCGGAAAATTCCTGTCCGAACTCGGACAGGAAACGGTCCTTGACCCTGAAGAAGCCGTATGCATACGAAAAGAATTCATATATGTAAAGGAAAATGAGGAGGTTTCGGTCCTTGGGTGTACGCTCGTTTATCAGTAAGTTTTCCATCACCAGCAATA
>JAQVBP010000036.1:19077-20884 GCA_028690255.1 Methanosarcinaceae archaeon | reverse complement strand
TTCCGATAAGTTTTCCGATAAGTTTTCCGATAAGTCTTCCGGCAACATTAAGTCTTCTGTTTCCCCCCGGCCGGCCCGTCCCCATTTATCAGACCTCATGAAAAACGAAAAGGCCTTTTTAGAACCTCAGACCGACCTCCTCGCAGTTGGGCTTGCCGTGATAGGGTTTGTGGTTTTTGCGGCAATCCTTTCCCGGACCTACCTGGCTTACGAAGAGCACTCCTTTGCCCTTGAAAACTACGAAAGCGCAACTCTCCTTGCAGAAAACCTTGCCGGAAACCGGGCCTTTCTGGCAAAAGGAAGTGGAGATAATGGTGTGGGAGCAGGGGTAAAAAAAAGTGAGGAAAGGGGAGAAGGCTCCGGCCTCTTCTCGGCGGCCGCTCTTGACGAACTTGCCAGTCCTTCGGGACAAAAAGCCAGAGAGAAACTTTTTAGCGGTTTTTCCGGCAACTATGTCTTTTTTGTAGAGGTCAGAACAGAAAACGGGAAATGGGAATGGAAAATAGAGCCGGAAGTCCCGGCTGCTCAGAAAGCCTGGTTTTTCTCGACCACAGGCTTCCCGGATTCGGGGGACCGGGTTGCTGCGTCCGTGCCTGTTGCAATCGAGTTGAGCCCGGCAGAAACCGTTCGGGGGACTCTTACCGTTTATCTCTATGACACGGGGTGGGTTTGATGGGACTGTTTTGCACAAATAAAATAGAGAAGTTGCAAAAAAAGGCGGATACTAAAAAAAGCGTTGGGTTGATAAAAAAAGATATGGACTACTGGGTTTCTGACTCCTGCGGCTATTCCACGGTCTTTGACGCTCTCTTTTTGCTCGTGCTGGTTTCCCTCTCGGGGGTTGTGCTCCTGCCCGCCCTGAGCGCAGAAGAACAGTACAGTGCGGCCGGGTATACCACAGGTTCCGAACTGGATTCCCACATCCTTGAAACTCTCCTCACCTGCAGGCCCGAAGGTTTTGATTATGAAATATCTCCATTTTCCGTGCTGAACCTCACCCCCCCAACAAATTCCGTGGTTGAAAGCCCCTCTAAAGCCCTTTTCGGAAAAGAGCAGAAACACAGGAGCTTTGCGGACCTGGCGGCTGAAAACCTCGCGTTCAACCTGACGTTTTCAGGAGACGGGACTTTGGTGTGTGCAAACCCCTTTGCAAGAGCTCACGTTTCCAGGACTTCCGAAACCCTGGAAGCCCACCTGGACAGGGAATTTTCCGGGCGGTACTGCTACCGCTTTGAAGCATACTGGTATCCTGTTGAGGCCTTTCCCCTGGGAAGTGAAATCGTAATTGGAAAAGAGGCCCCGGTCTCAGCGGTCCGGCAGAGCGCTAAAATATCCATGCCCCCGTTTACCGCTTCTCCCTCAAAAGAGGCCCTGCTGTTCTGTGTAAACGACGCGGTTCTTGAAACCGCCCTGAATGAAACCGCTCTTACCGCTTCGAACGAAACGGGAAAAGAAAGGCTTTCAAAAGCTTTTTCCGAATCCCTTGACACAGCAGCCGAAGAAGGGGCCATTGTGGTGGAAGAACTTCTGTTTCCATCGGAATATTTCGGCTCTGTTTTTGGGGAAGAGGGGGATGAAGGAGGGGAGTCCATGCAGACCCTGCTTTACGGAGTTCCCTGTTCTCCCGCCGGAGAGGAAATATCCGAAAACGAAATCTTCGGGCCGGAAGAGGCATTTCTGTTCTTTTTTGCGGACAGGCTTTCCCGGGTTTTCAACCCTTGCCCGGAAAACCGGTCTGAAAATCATTCAGAAAACAGCTCAGGAAACAGCTCAGAAAACTTATCGGAAATCCCAGGCAATTTTTCGG
>JAQVBP010000036.1:15892-18977 GCA_028690255.1 Methanosarcinaceae archaeon | reverse complement strand
TCGGAAATCCCAGGCAATTTTTCGGGAAACATTTTTGAAAATACAAGTTCTGAGCTTTCTCAGTTTATTTCTGTCCCGGACCTGTCTGACCTTAAAGCTCTGCTTCATCCCCTGATAAAAAGCCAGATCAGAGAGGGGCTTGAAGCTGAACTGTCTTCTGAAATTAATGCCACGGTCTCAAAGATGAGCGAGTCAGGAAACATTTCGGAGCTCCGGGTCCTCCGGGACGCTCAGATCGAGTCCATCTACAGGAAGATAAATCCCGGGGGAGCAAGGGCCGTGTTATGCCTCTGGGTGCCCTCCTGAGCTTCGGCAATGTTCCCCGGGGGCTCCCCCCAACACAAATTATATAAGCTATGCTGTGATTCATGGTGATACTTTCACCGATAAGGTTTATATTGCCAGAGATTTGGCATCCCACACATGATTATGATGTGTGCAAAATCTCCGTATATTGTTCCGTTATAGTCGGTAAAGATATAACTTCAGTCTGGCAGGTTTTCCTCCGGGCAATGATCAATTGATATCAGGAGAAATGATACATGGCAAAAATGCACACCAGAAGAAAAGGTAAGTCTTCTTCTACCCGTCCACGCAGAACCGAAGTTCCTGAGTGGTGCAAACTGAACGGTGAAGAAGTAACCACCGTTATACTCGAGCTCTGGAAACAGGGAGTTTCAACCGCTGAGATCGGAATGATCCTGAGAGACCGTTACGGAGTACCCGACATCAAGCTCCTCACCGGCATGAAGGTCACCGAAATCCTCAAGGCAAACAACGTGGCCCCCTCTGTCCCGGAAGATCTTTACAACCTGATCGTAAAGGCTCTCGGACTCAGAAAACACCTTACAGTCAACAAGAAGGACATGCATAACAAGCGTGCCATGAATTTAACGGAAGCAAAAATCCGCAGGCTTGTCAAGTACTACCACAAGGAAAAGGTACTGCCTGTCGAATGGGTTTACAAACCCGAGACCGCAGAAATACTGATTACCAGGTAATACTGCATATTTCAAGAATAAGTATTGGCCGCCATTGTCCTTGGAGACTGGCGGCCTTTTACGACTCTTTTTTTACTTTTGAAAAATCCGGTTTATTGATAATTAATTCCTGTTGTCCCGGCCTCATTTCCTGAAAGACCATTCCTGGCTTTTTCCTGAAATGTCATTCATGCCCCCTCTTTTCTAAGCATTATCGGTTTGGTTTCTTATTCCGGAAAAGCTAAACAAATTGGAATTGACTGCTTTTCCAAGGCCCACCTCATCGTTACAGGTCTATCTCAGCCAGCAGAGGACCCCTTCCTCGATGTTTCTAATTGAAAATTATCCCCTGTTAAACCTATGGTTTAACACGGCAGCAGAAGGCTCAAGGCGGGTATAGTTCACCGGAATCCGAACATCCTGTACTGATACAGGTTTGGTTTTCAGAATGATATTGGGTTATTTCCTTGATTTTGATACAAAAATTTCGAATAACACAGATGAACACGGATATTTTTAATCCGGTCTATCCATGGTTCTGAAAATTTGAAATTATATTTTTACGATTCCTAAATTAACTACCCGTATTCTTACCGCACCTTGATTTCCAATTTTGTAGCATGTAAATTACAATACAAATAACTTTAGTGATGATTTGTATATTAATCGAGAACAAATGAATTGATTAGATCTTATCTTTATATGCCAATATCGGAAGATTTATACAAAATAAGAACTTCAATATACAAAAATTATACTTTAAATAATGTTATTAATACTAAACATGATTTGTGGTGATTACTGTTATGATTAGTAAAAGATATTCATGTGTTATTGTCATACTCCTTTTGCTCACCTGTGTGGGGGCCGGATGTGTCGGTTCGTCCACTGAAAACGAGGCTTCCGAAAGTGACGAATCTTCTGCTGACAAATCCCTGGAAACGATAACGATTACCGATGGGCTTGGGCGGGAAGTAACGGTCCCGAAGTCCCCTGAAAGAGTTGTCTGCCAGGGGGCCGGAGCCCTGCGCTACCTCTGCTATCTGGGCGGCCAGGCTGCGGTTGTGGGAGTCGAGGACATCGAACATCGCAAAGACGAAAACAGGCGCCCTTACGCAATTGCCAACCCCTGGTTGCAGGAAATGCCCCTAATCGGGGAATACCGGGGAAACACCGATCCTGAAAAAATCGTGACCCTGAACCCGGAAGTTATCTTCTGGACCTATACGGGCTCTCCCGGGGACGCCGACGAACTTTCGGCCAAGACCGGGATTCCGGTAATAGCCCTGAACTACGGTAACCTTGGCGTTTATAAGGAAGACATGGACAGCTCCCTCAGGATTATGGGAGAGGTCATGGGAAAAGACGAGAGGGCCGAAGAACTCATCCGGTTCTTTGACTCCGCAATCGAAGACCTGAACTCCAGGACGGCGGACATCCCGGAGGAGGAGAAAAAGAGCGTGTATGTGGGAGGTATTGCCTACGCAGGGCCGCACGGCTTCCAGTCAACAGAACCCACCTATCCGCCCTTCCTCTTTATAAACGCTAAAAATGCGGCGGCAGAGATGGGCACGGACCATGGGGACACCTCCAAGGAAGCTATCATGAAGTGGGACCCGGAAATCCTTTTCGTTGACCTGTCCACCTACCAGACAACCCCCTCGGCTCTTGACGAATTAAAAGAAGATCCGGCTTATAAGGACCTGACCGCTGTAAAGGCAGGCGAGGTCTATGGGGTCCTGCCCTACAACTGGTATACCTCCAACCAGGGTTCAGTGATCGCTGCTTCCTACTATGTAGGAACGGTCATTTATCCAGACAGATTTGCAGACATTGACGTCGAAGCAAAAACCGATGAAATCTATACATTCCTCTTCGGGGAACCGGTGTACGAAACAATGAAACTGGGATTCAACGGAGGATTCGGAAAACTTTCCCTTGAGTAAAACGGAAAAATCAGGAAAAAAGACCTTAAAGGGCCTGTTTTCCTCCCGGTTTATTCATAATCAAACCTCTGAAATCAAACCTCTGAAATCAAACCTCTGAAATCAAACCTCTGAAATCAAACCTCTGAAATCAAACCTCTGAAATCAAACCTCTGAAAT
>JAQVBP010000036.1:9663-15792 GCA_028690255.1 Methanosarcinaceae archaeon | reverse complement strand
AATCAAACCTCTGAAATCAAACCTCTGAAATCAAACCTCTGAAATCAAACCTCTGAAATCAAACCTCTGAAATCAAACCTCTGAAATCAAACCTCTGAAATAGAAAATGGGCCTTAAAGGGCCTGTTTTCTCTCCAGTTTATTCGACTTCAAGACCCCAAACCTCAGAAATTCAACTTCATCCCCCGTCTCTCTAACTTATAAATAATCAAAAAATCGGGGGAAATCTTACAAAAGGCTACGACAATGGACCTGACAAAAAATGCTGAAATGGAACTGGCAGGCAAAAGCGAAAGCAAGCTTACGGGAAAGCTTGCCGAAAAATACGAAGAAGACGCGGTTTCATCTGCATATAACATATACATAGGGAAAAAGTATAATTTTCTGGGCATTTCGATAATTATACTGATCTTTTTATTCCTCTACTCCATAGCCGTGGGCTTTGCCGACGTCTCCACAATTGATGTGGTCAGGGTTCTCCTTTATGGCATCGTTGCACGCCTTGTAAACTTTGCCGACGTCTCCACGATTGATGTGTCCCGGCTCTTTCTCGAAGCAAATCTCGAAAGCGCATACACCATCATCTGGCATATCCGGCTCCCTCGAGCCCTTGCTGCAATCGCCTCGGGGGTGGGGCTTTCGGTTGCTGGAGTTGCCCTCCAGTCAATTCTCCGTAACCCTCTCGGCTCCCCCTATACCCTGGGAATTTCCCACGCGGCGGCTTTCGGGGCCGCCTTTTCCGTAATCGTGCTCGGAACAGGCACCATGAGAAGTACCGGGGCAGATGCGATTATGATCAACAACCCCTATGTCACTACAACCGTGGCCTTTGCCTTTTCCATGCTCGCAACCTTTATTCTGCTTGCAATTGCGAAATATAAGGGCTCGTCTCCCGAGGTTATGATCCTTTCAGGCGTTGCTCTTTCCTCTCTTTTTACGGCCGGTACCATGTTCCTTCAGTATTTTGCCGACGACACCCAGCTCGCAGCCGTTGTCTTCTGGACCTTCGGGGACGTCGGGAGAGCCCACTGGGGGGATTTTTTCATTATTTTAGTGGTGACGGTCTTTGCAACCGGATACTTTTACCTTAACCGCTGGAACTACAACGCCATCGACGCCGGAGACGAGACCGCAAAGGGACTGGGGGTCGAGGTGGAAAAGATCCGGCTTTACGGAATGCTCATAGCTTCCCTTGTAACGGCCTTTATCGTGTCTTTCCTGGGGGTTATAGGGTTCGTGGGCCTGGTCTGCCCCCATATATCCCGGCGCTTTGTAGGCGACGATCAGCGTTTCCTTCTTCCGGCCTCCTGCCTTGTAGGAGGCATGCTGCTGCTCGGGTCGGATACCGCGGCCCGCATGATAATGGCTCCGCATGAACTGCCCGTTGCCATTCTTACGGCGTTTATGGGCGCGCCTGTTTTCCTTTACCTGCTTGTCAGGGGGTATAAACATTGATGCTTGACGTAAATGAACTCGGATTTGATTACGGGACACGGCAAATCTTAAAGGATATTGGTTTCGGAGTCCTTCCAGGAGAAGTGGTTGTCGTGCTTGGCCCGAACGGGGTCGGAAAGTCTACCCTCCTCCGTTGTATAAATTCCATACTAAAACCAAAAAGCGGGACTGTCATGGTGGAAGGGGAAAATCTCCTTGCCCTTGGGAGGGACGAAATTGCAAAAAGGCTCGGCTACGTTGCCCAGCGCACGGAAACGAGCCGGATTACGACCTTTGATGCGGTCCTTCTGGGCAGGAAACCCAGGCTCGGCTGGAATGTAAACGCCCGGGACCTGAAAATTGTCCATGAGATGATCCGGAGGCTCGGGCTGGAAGCCCTCGCCCTGCGCAATATCGACAGTATCAGCGGGGGGGAACTTCAAAAAGTGGCCATTGCAAGGGCCCTTGTCCAGGAACCCAACCTCATCCTCCTTGACGAGCCCACGAGTAACCTGGACCTCAAAAACCAGATCGAAATCCTGGATGCTATAAGGCAGGTCGCAAAAGAGCAGAACATCTCCGTTGTCCTGACCATGCACGACATCAACCTGGCACTGCGCTACGCTGATTCCTTTTTGATCATAAAGGAAGGAAAAATCTTTGCTCGCGGAGGGCCCGAAATCATCACTCCGGAGGTCATCGAAGAGGTCTACGGGCTGCCCGTGGCCGTTGAATCCTTTAACGGGTTCAGGCTGGTAATTCCTGTGGGAAATTGATAAAGATTAATACCGAAGAAAGAAGGAGGAAAGCTGAGAAGAATAGATCTGAAAAACAAATAATTAAAATAAATAAATAAATAAATAAATTAATAAATAAATAAATTAATAAATAAATTAATAAATAAAAAAAGAAAAAAAGATAAAAGGCCTTTTCAGGCCTTCAGTATTCGGGTTCGAGTCCTTCTATTTGTGAAAAAGATTTGTCCAGTTCCATTCCGCTCTGCACGCGCAGTTTTTTCTCTTTTTCGTGCTGAATGGCCTGGACGGCGATGCTGTAGAGGCTTTCAAGTTCCCGGGCCGATTCAAGGGTCAGGACCGCAAGGACCTGGGGGCCTTCTCCCTTTCTTACCACTATGCCCTTAAAGACATGCCCCACAGCTCCTGAAAGTTTTTCAATCTCGTTTGAGATGTCGTCGATACTCAGGTATTTTTGGTCGCCCTTGATGATGACCATTGCTCTGCTGGCTTCCTGGTAGATATCGGTTGAGAAAAGGAGACCTGAAGGAGAAAGAGCATTCTGAATAGCGGTTTTTACGGGCATGTCTTTTTCTGCCCTGTAAAAACCGATTGTAGCAAGGCCTGCCCCTCCCTTCATGACCGTTTTGAAATCCCCGAGGTCCGTCACCATCATCATTTCGCTATCCAGAGCATCGACCAGGAAGAGGATGCGCTCTGCGATCATGTCGTTGATCCCATCGTAGGCTTCCTGGATGCTGCCCCCTATGTTTTTCAGGTACTGGTTGTCCGAGAGAATAATCCCGTCCACCCCGCTTTCGCGGATCTCTCGCAGGGAAAAGGCCGCGTTTTGCAGGTAAAGGGTTCCCTCTTCCCTGAAAGGCAGGACGACGACAGCGTAGACCGGATAGTCATATCGTTCTTTAAGTTCTTTTATAATGCGGGGGGTAAAAGAAGAGCCCGTACCACCGGAGGCCGAGGTTATGACAAAGGCAATGTCAAAGTTCCCCCTCCCCTCGATCTCGCGCATAACCATTTCTTTTTTCTCTTCAAACACCTGTTTTCCTATTGTTCGGTTCGCACCAACGCCGTGCAGGTGGGGGATGTGGATCCTGTCCTTTGCTCTCGTATATTTCATTTCTTTCAGGTCATTGACAGCAGTGTTGATCGCAATTGTTTGAACATTGCTATTGAACTTCTGCTTTGAGTAGAATTTGACGAGCTTGCCGCCTTTTCCACCAAAGGCATGTTTATTAATGGAATCCAGAATCCTGTTTCCACACTGCCCGTTTCCGATTACTAATATATTGAGCAAAATACTCCTCCTTAAATACGTTTACATTTATCTGTCCGGAACTGGGGTGATTTGGAGCGACCCCAGGGCATAGGGCCATATTTTCCGGAACCGGTTTCCACCAGGCTCTGGTGTGCTTTATGAAGATGATTATTTAAAATTTATATTCCCTGTGTTTCCTGTAGAAATGCACTCCTATTCCGGCAAGGAGCAGGAGGGGAATTACATATACATATACAGGCAACTCTAAAAGATGATCATATTTCCCTTTTTCCACGGAAATGCCTGAAACGCTTATTTCTTCGTATTCCTTAATGTTTTCAGAATCCAGCCCGTTCTGATATTCGTAAGAAAGCTTTCCCGTTAGGGTATAACTCCCCATATCTTTTGCCCTGAGGGTGCAGCCAAACTCCTTGTCATTACCTGGTTGAAGGGTTTCGATATAGACTCTGGGCTTTCCGCCAACGACCTCGAATTCCTCGTCTCCACTCACGTATTCAAGCCCCTCGGGGATCTGGACTTCAAGGCGGACTGCCTGGGCCGTAGTGCCACCGGTATTTTTGAGAATGAAGGTTGTACTTATTTTCTCATTTCTTTCTAAAACCCTGGAGTCCACATTCATTGCGGTTTCAATGTTAGCTTTCGAGGCACCGGCTCCTTCTACACTGACCGCGGGTGTATTGGACCCGGATTCATAACTTTGACCCACACTGTTTTTGTAAGTTGCGGTGATCGGCCTGAGTCTGAAATCCCCGGCTTCCATTGCTTTTAGTTCATAGATATAGACCAGAAAAGATTCCCCTTTGTCGATTTCATCCACTGAGGTTTCTTCATATGTCGTAGCCTCAAGAACAAAGTGTTCCTGCTTGGGGTCGATGAATATTACATCTTTTGCCACGTCGTTCCCGACGTTAGTTGCTTTTACGGTAACGGTTACGGACTCCCCGACGTTTAGAGTATTCCTGTCAATTTCCTTTGTTATTTTAAGATCAGGGATACCATAGGACGCCTTCGAGTGACCCCCATCAACGATCTTGTTACTATAAACATCCGATTTATCGAAATTGGAAAGGGTGATATCGACAGTAGCTCTGGGAAGGATTCCTCCGTGTACGGATTTTAACCGCAGATATAATTTCCCTTCACCTTCAAAATCGAATTCCGCAGTTTCGTTTACATCCAGCAGGCCTGTCTCTATTTTTGTGTTTTTTTCATATACGTAATAGGAGGCGGTATTGGCTTCCACGAACACGTCCGTGATGTCGATAACATAGTTATTGATCTGGTATCCGTCCCCTTCTTCAATGTCCCCATCGAAGATTTCAACTCTCGCAGACGCAGCTCCGTTTAACATCAGGAGAATGAAGAATGCGCACAAAACAGACGTAATTGTCCCTTTCAGATTCACTTCTGGTACCTCAAGACACGGTCAAAAAAGGATTGTATAAAGCAATCTCCGTTACAATATTTCATTGGTTAGTAATCTTAAATATTTTCAACGAAACCAGATATAAACTTTATGATCAGGTCCAGTTTTTCAATTCTATTTTACCGGTTTTAAGATTAATAATATATTTATATTCATATATCCAAATCTGTTAATAATATTTTTTATATATATAATCCGTTTCCCAGTATTTCCCTTATTCCGCATAGTTAATAACTTCCAGACTTATGTCAGTCCACCTGGCCTTATGGATGAGGGCCCCCATTGATATTACGTCAACCCCTGTTTTTGCATACTCTTCCAGGTTTTCCCGGGAAATCCCGCCCGAAGCTTCGACCAGAACCGACTGCTTCAGCCCTTTTTCCTCAAGGACCTTAAGAGTGCTCACGATTTCTTCCGGCTTCATGTTGTCAAGCATTATGATATCTGCTCCAAGCCCTGCGGCAAGGACAGCGGCACCTTCGGATTCGACCTCAACCTCGATTTTCTTTGTGAAACTGGCTTTTCTGGCGGCTCTGATCGCGGCTTCGATTCCCATAAGCTGGATGTGGTTATCTTTGATCATGATGGAATCCGAAAGGTTGAACCTGTGCGCGTCCCCCCCTCCGGCAACAACGGCTCTTTTTTCGAATTTCCTTATGCCTGGCGTGGTTTTTCTGGTGCATGCCACCCTTGTACTTTTTGAATGTTTCCTTACCAGTTTCACACAACTGCTGGTAAGGCTTGCAATCCCGCTCAGGTGTCCGAGGAAATTCAGGGCCAGGCGCTCAGCCCGGAGGATGGAAACCGCCCCTCCTTTCAGCCTGAAGATTAGAGCTCCTGCTTCCAGTTCGTCCCCTTCTTTCAGGCTGGTTTCGGCCCGGACCCCGAGGTAATTGAAAATTGCCCCGGCCTCCCCGAGTCCTGCGACCGTGCAGGCTTCTTTTGTGAAAATAATTGCCTCTGCAGATCTATCCGGAACCAGAGTACAGGAAATGTCGTCGTGGCCCAGATCTTCTTCTATGAATTGTTCAATTTCTTTGATGAGCATAATGCGTACCCCGGTTACTCTATAGCCCCAGACCCTTATAAGGGATACGGACTGTTTTTTCTGAAGTGGCTGCCCCCTGATCGGAAACTAACCGGGAAAAACGGGAAAAACTGAGTAAACGCCCCAACAGAAAGTTTAAGGATGTGGAAGATATACAGCAACTCTTATAATTCAGTCCCGAAAAATTATTT
>JAQVBP010000036.1:3795-9563 GCA_028690255.1 Methanosarcinaceae archaeon | reverse complement strand
GGAATATTTTGAGCCGGGCATCAGAGACGGAAAAGAGACACTAAAAAACGTTTGATTATTCATCCAGGAGTTTGCAATGCTGAAAATAGGAATTGTCGGCTGCGGGTTTATCGGAGGACAGATCTGCAGGGCCATTGAGCATGGAGAGGTTGGCATGGAGCTTTACGCCCTCTACGATGCCACGGAAGAAAAGGCCCTGACACTGGTTTCTTCCCTGGAAACGTGCAGACCGGCATATATGGAGCTTGAGAAGCTTGTTGAGGGTGTGGACCTTGTTGTGGAATGCGCCTCCCAAACTGCGGTCCGCAGTATCCTGCCCGTGGCCCTTAAGGCCGGCTGCGACGTTATGGTCCTGAGTGTGGGGGCTTTTGCAGACCGGGAACTAAGAGAAGAAATCTTTGAACTTGCCCGCACACACAACTGCAAACTCTATTTCCCCTCAGGCGCCGTCGTGGGGATCGACGGGCTGAATTCAGCGTCCGCCGCTGAAATTTTCAGGGTCACCCTGACCACCAGGAAGCCTCCCAGGGGTCTTTCAGGAGCTCCTTTTGTGCTTGAGCACGGCATAGAACTCGAAAAGCTTGAGGAAGATACCCTTATTTTCAAAGGGTCTGCGGCAGAAGCTGTGAGGGCTTTTCCTGCAAACGTAAACGTAGCCGCAACCATAAGCCTGGCCGGAATCGGTTTTGAGCGGACGGAGGTAAGGATTATCGCAGCCCCCGGGCTTTCCAGAAACGTGCATGAAATCTCTGTGGAAGGGGCCTTTGGAAAGTTCACGACCAGGGTTGAAAATCTGCCTTCTCCGGAAAACCCGCGCACAAGTTACCTTGCCGCACTTTCAGCGGTATCCACCCTGAAAAAACTTGCAAATCCGATAAAGGTCGGGACCTGAAAGCAGTAAAATTGCAGCACTTCCCATATAGGTTATATTTTCAAGAACAAACTCAAGTAAACTTCATTTTAACTCAGTTTATTTTTATATGCAGTGGTGAATATTTATATAATATGTTACGTATCTCCCTGTATCCATTCCGGGAAACATAAAAGTCTTCGTTTACTTCCCGGAAGGAAGGCAGGTTTATTTCAGAAATTTCAGAAATCAATTTAATTTGAGGCTCTGTCCCATTTCAGGATATTAAATAATCCAACTCATAATATAGTTCCGGGTTTAGTTCCGGGTTTTAATTTTTATAATATTTTAGATATGAGTAATTGTTTAATAGTGAAGCAAGTATTAAAGCCGGAGTTCACAAAAGAAAATAGAAGACCGGAAAAGCCCGGTCGTATCATATTCCCGTTTTAAGTTTTTCCGGGTGGTTCAATGGAGCAAGCAGAAATTATAGACCGGATCAAAGAATTGAAAGAAAAACGTAACGCAGTAATCCTTGCCCACTATTATTCCCGGCCTGAAGTCCAGGACGTCGCGGATTTTGTGGGGGATTCCCTGGGTCTGAGCCAGGAAGCCGTAAAGCAGGATGCAGACGTCATAGTCTTTTGCGGCGTGCATTTTATGGGAGAGAGCGCAGCAGTGCTCTGTCCCGATAAAACCGTGCTTATGCCGGAAATCGACGCTAGCTGCCCGATGGCCGACATGGCAGACGAAAAAGCCCTCAGAGAAGAGAAAAAAAAACACCCCAATGCGGCAGTAGTCTGCTATGTCAACAGTTCGGCGGCAGTCAAGGCCGAGTCCGACATCTGCTGTACTTCCGCAAACGCGGTGGAAGTCGTAAACTCTCTGGAAGCCGATGAAATCCTCTTTGTGCCGGACAAAAACCTGGCAGCCTATGTGGCGGCCCACACGGACAAAAAAGTCATCCCCTGGGAAGGGCACTGCCCCTGCCACCACCAGATCATGAAGGCCGACGTCCTGAACATGAAGAAAAAACACCCGGAAGCCAAATTTATAGCGCATCCCGAGTGCCGGCCCGAAGTCCTGGAACTTGCCGATAATGTGGCGAGCACCAGAGGGATGATCGTGTATGCAAAGGAGTCCGACAGCCAGGAATTCATCGTGGGTACCGAATGCGGGCTCCTCCACGGGCTTTCAAAGGCAAGCCCCGATAAGAAGTTTTACTGTGTGTCGGGATACGCCTGTTGCCCCAGTATGAAGATGGTCGACCTCGAAAACCTTCTGGCCTCCCTTGAGAAAATGCAGACCATCATAACCGTTTCCGAAGCCGTAAGGGCAGGAGCAAAGCAGGCTCTCGACAGGATGCTTGAAGTAAAACTCAATAAATGAACCGGTTTATAATATTTTAAAAATATCCCTGTTCGATAAAGCCTCCTGCTCAAAAAAAGATCCGTCTTCAAAAATGGTTTATCCGGCCTTTTCAGAGGCCCTGATTCTTTTTTTAAGCTGAGTCGGAGAGGGGACGGAAAGGAACAGAAGGGGACGGAAAGAGCCGATACTTTTAATACTTTATACCGCTGCTATCTTCTGATGTCCGGTGGAATGCGCACATATCTTGAACTGATGAGGTACGGCAACTGCCTTATGGCAGGCTTTGCGGCCCTTATAGGAGTGGCCATAGCTTTCAATATATTAACGGGGGCGGTGGCTCCTCCGACTTCCTCCAGTCTTCCGGGGCCTTTTCCCATCTCCTCTGCAGGCCTCGTTTTTCTGGTGGTTTTCCTGGTCTCGGGGGCCGGAAACGCAGTAAACGACTATTTTGATGTCGAAATCGACGCGATAAACCGACCCGAGCGTCCGATCCCGTCGGGAAGGGTGGGGACAAAGGAAGCCCTTTACTTTTCCCTTGTCCTCTTTTCCCTGGGAAGTGTCCTGGGTTTCCTTATAAACCCGGTCTGCGGACTTATCGCTCTCTTTAACTCCCTGCTCTTAATCTTCTACGCAAAGACCCTGAAAGGCACCCCCTTCTTTGGCAACCTTAGCATAGGCTACCTTACGGGCTCGACCTTTTTATTCGGGGCCTCGGTCTTTGGCATCCGGGGACTGGAAGCCCTTTCGGTGCTCTTTTTGCTCGCAGCCCTCGCGACCACGGCCCGGGAGGTCGTAAAAGATATCGAAGATATGGAGGGAGACAAAAAAGAAGGAGCCGATACCCTGCCCATCCGCATAGGAGCCAGACGGGCCGGCTACCTTGCAGTGTTTATCGGGGTCCTTGCGGTGTTTTTGAGCCCGCTCCCCTATCTTCTGGAGGTCCTTGGTCCCCGCTTTCTCTACCTGGTCTCCCTTGCAGACCTGGGCTTTTTTGCGGCCATCTACCAGTTGCTTGTAAAAAATAACCCGACAAAGTCCTCCAAACTCTTCAAACTCGCAATGCTTTTCGCCCTGATTTCCTTCCTGGCCGGGGCCTGAGCAAAAAAATGAGAGAAGCAGAGAAATATCCAGCAGGGGGCCTGCAGTTACGTGCAATTTGGTGACGGCTGTATCCCGCAATTGAAATGACAGGGATTAGCCTTCAACGCTCCTAATTATTAAGATAAAATCAATGTGATTTTTGCATTTCCAAAACCCAATATAATTAAAAATCAGCTAAAAAAACAACAGGAATCATGAATGCAGGAAAAAAACACGGGTTCTCGGTATACACCCGATCAGCATGAAAAACTTTTCATAACCTCCCTTAAGACCACTATCCCCGTTTTTCTGGGCTACATTCCGCTTGGAATGGCTTTCGGGCTACTTCTGGATCAAGCGGGTTACCCCTGGGTCTACGCCCTTATAATGAGCATCTTTATCTACGCGGGAGCAGGCCAATTTGTGGCGGTTGCTTTGCTTGCCGCCGGGGCCGGACTTGCGGAATTTGCCGTTGCCACTCTGCTCCTGAACCTCAGGCACTCCTTTTACGGGCTCTCTTTGCTGACCAAATTTTCCGATGTCGGGAAGGTAAAACCCTACCTGATTTTTGCACTTACGGACGAGACCTACGCTCTCCTTACCACCACCGAGGTCCCGAAAGGAGGGTCAAAGGCCAGGTTTTATTTTTATATAACCGCCCTTGACCACCTTTACTGGATAACGGGTTCCGTGCTCGGGGCCGTGCTGGGGTCCATGCTTACCGTTAATCTGGAGGGCCTGGACTTCGTGCTGGCAGCCCTCTTTGTGGTGCTTACTATCGAGCAGTACTTCCACTCAAAGACCCGCCTTCCTTTCCAGGTGGCCCTGGGGACAGGCACCCTTTCCCTCGTGCTCTTCAGCCCCGATAATATGCTCTTGCTTTCGATCATCCTCGGGACCCTGGCCCTGATAGGACATGAAAAAATCTCAGGGGCAAAGCCGGACCTTAAAAACCCGGTTTTCAAAAAGACAGGCCTTTCAGCCCGCCCGGCTGAAAATTTGAAATTCGAAACAGAAAAGGCAATAGAACAGGAAATAGAAAAAGAACAAAAACAAAACCCGGAAGAAGAAAAAAACCAGAAACAGAATAAGGAGAAACGCTCATGATCGGTACTGTACACCTGTTGATAATCATTGCAGTTGTGGCCCTTGCGACTTTCGCAACCAGGGTCTTTCCTTTCATATGCTTCAAATCAAGGGCTCCTCCGGAGATCCTCTCCGTAATTGAAAAAAACCTGCCCCCCATGATCCTCCTGCTGCTGGTTATCTATTGTTTAAAGGACGTTCGGTGGCTTGCTGCCCCCTACGGGCTTCCGGAACTCTTCAGCATAGGGGTTGTGGCGGGCCTTCATGTCTGGAAGCGAAATGCAATGCTCAGCATCTTTGTGGGGACAGGGCTGTACATGGCCCTTGTCCAGCTGGACGTGTTCTCTTTTCTCTGAAGGGGGAAGGACCTGAGGGTTTTTCCAGCACCTTTGCCTTTTTTAGTCCCTTTGCTTTTTTTAGCCTGAATTCCAGATCCAACACTATTTTTATATATATCTACTTTAATGCATCCCGTTGAAGTGACCTTAATGAACGCAAAAAAAGTTGATTTAGCCACCCTTAAGGATAAAGGCTTTCTGCCCCTGCGGCAGGAAAACAATTTTTCCATGCGCCTGCACCTGATAGGCGGCCGTGTCGAAGCTGAAGATTTAAAAGTAATCGCTGAAGCCGCTCTCAAATACGGAGACGGCTACATCCACATAACTTCCAGACAGGGAATCGAGATTCCCTTTGTCAAAGCGGAAGACGCGGACAGCATATTTGAAGAAATGGAGGAATACGGCCTTTCCGGGGGAGCCGCCGGCCAGAAAGTCAGGGGGGTCGTGGCCTGCCAGGGAAACACCGCCTGCAGGCACGGGCTTATAAACTGCCCGGAGCTTGCCGGAAAAATAGATGAGAAATACTTCGGGACCTGTGCCCCTAAAAAGTTCAAAATAGCAGTTACCGGCTGTCCCGCAGCCTGCCTGAAACCCCAGGAAAACGACTTCGGAATCATGGGTACGGTCCGACCCGAAATCGTGGAGGAAAACTGTGTTAGCTGCGGGCTCTGTGTCAAAACCTGTAAAATGGATGCCCTTTTCCTTGAAGCCGATAAGTTGCAAATAGACCGGAATAAATGCATCCTCTGCGGGGAATGTATCTCAGCCTGCAGAAAAGCTGCCATCAGGGCAAAAAAGACCGGCTACACCGTCTTTGTGGGAGGCAAGGTGGGCCGCAATCCGAGAGCCGGGACAAAACTGCTTGAACTTGCGGAAGAGGAAGAACTCTTTTCTGTCCTTGAAAAGACCCTTGCGTATTACAGGGAATTCGGGCTTGAAGGGGAAAGGTTCGGGGCCCTTCTGGACAGGCTCGGATTTGAAAAGTACAGGGAAGCCTGTCTGGACTGATAAAAATAGGACTGATAAAAATAGGACTGATAAAA